>JAFXAN010000032.1 GCA_017517035.1 Clostridia bacterium | reverse complement strand
TAAATTCCATGTAGAAACACAAATAAACAACAATAAAAATTCCCTTTTTCAAAGTTTTGATCGACCTTTTTTAAAAGGTCGCGCGAGCCGACGGCGGCGTCGGTCGCCTCCGCAGAGGCGAAACTCCCTCACCGACAAATTCCTGTTTGAACCCAAATTGAGGTAATATGTTGAAAATACTTTTTGAAAACAAAAATGTGATAGTTTGCGCAAAGCCACATGGTGTTCTTTCCCAGAGAGGAGCCGGCGGCAACGGCAAGGACGAAGATGATATGCTCTCTGCAGTTTCGTCTTATATCGGCAGAGAAGCAGGGCTTCTTCATCGGCTTGACAGACCTACGGGCGGAATCATGGTATTTTCAAAGAACAAAAATATCGAGGGTCGTCTTTCTGCCGCAATTTCGGATAAGAGCATATGTACAAAGGAATATCTGGCGGTGGTCAGCGGAAAGCCCGAGGAAAATTGCGGCGAGATGCGTGATCTGCTCTTTAAGGACGCTGCGGCAGGGAAGAGCTTTGTTGTTTCTTCTCCCCGAAAGGGCGCAAAGGAGGCTGTTCTTTATTATGAAACCCTTGGAACATTCGAGGGAGAGCAGGGCGAGCTTTCGCTTGTGAGAATTAGGCTTGGAACGGGACGAACTCATCAGATAAGAGTTCAGTTTTCTTCGAGAGAAATGCCGATCGTGGGTGACGGAAAATACGGAAGCCGTGAAAAGATTCGAGGAGAGCTTGAAAACGGAGTTTCTCCAAAGGATGCAATTGCTCTTTATGCCGTGAGACTTTCTCTCGACTTGAAGGAAGCAAAATTCGATATTTCATATTTTCCGGATGATAAAATATATCCTTTTTCTCTTTTTTCTGACTTTTTGGCTGATTATATTGATAAAAAAGGATAAAATATTCAAAATAATTGAAAAATATTCAAAAAGCAGTTGATTTTTGAAGAATTTTGTGGTAAAATATTCATAATATTTTTTACCGAAAGGATTCTCGAAAAAATGACAACTGCTTTAATTATTTTTTCAATTGTTGTTTATATGACAGTGATGATAGTCATCGGCTTCATATATTCAAACAGAAACAAAAATTCCGACGATTTTTATCTTGGCGGCAGAAAGCTCGGTCCTCTTGTAACCGCAATGAGTGCAGAGGCATCGGATATGTCCTCCTGGCTTCTTATGGGACTTCCCGGAGTTGCGCTTCTTACGGGAGTTGCAGGTAACACCACAGGCTTTGCCGAGGCTTTTTGGACAGCACTCGGTCTTGCTATAGGAACATATCTGAATTTCCTTTTCGTTGCAAGAAAGATCCGTCTTTATACAGAGAAGACAGGCTCAAATACCGTGCCGGACTTTTTCTCCGACCGTTTCCGTGATAAGAGCGGAATACTTATGCTTGTATCGGCGATAATTATTATTGTTTTCTTTATTCCCTATGCAGGCTCCGGCTTTTCAGCTATCGGAAAGCTGATGGAATCTCTGTTTGGCGTTGATTACCACCTGGCACTTATCCTTGGTGCAGCTGTAATCGCACTTTATACCGTTATCGGTGGTTTTACTGCGGCTTCGGTTACAGACCTTATTCAGAGCATCGTTATGACGGTTGCACTTATAGTTATTGTTGGCTTTGGTATTAATCATGCAGGCGGTATTGAGAATATCTTCTCAAATCTCCCAACGGAAAACTATTTCGGACTTATGGGAACAGACGGCAAGAGCTATGGCGTATTTCCCATTGCATCAACTCTTGCATGGGGTCTCGGATATTTCGGAATGCCTCATATCCTTCTTCGCTTTATGGCGATAAAAAATGATAAGAAGCTTGCTCTTTCGCGCCGCATTGCAACGATTTGGGTAGTAATTTCCATGGCTGTTGCGATTCTCATCGGTGTTATCGGTTATAATTTCGCTCTCACAGAGGGAATGATCGGTGCAGAAGGCTTCGATTCAGAGCGTATAATTATTTATATGGCACAGGCGATCTCAAAGAACGGTGTATTTGCGGCAATAGTTGCGGGTGTTATCATCGCAGGTATTCTTGCGGCAACGATGTCAACTGCGGATTCTCAGCTTCTTGCCGCCGCATCATCTGTTTCCGAGAATATCGTTAAACGCTTTATGGTCAGAAATATGAGCGCAAAGGCGGGAATGTGGGTTGCAAGAGTGACCGTTATCATCATTGCAATGATCTCTGTGATTCTGGCTTGGGATCCCAACTCGTCTGTGTTCAGAATAGTTTCCTTTGCCTGGGCAGGCTTCGGCGCCGCATTCGGTCCTCTCGTTCTTATGGCACTCTTCTGGAGAAGAACCAATAAGTACGGTGCTATTGCAGGCGTTATAAGCGGCGGTGCTATGATATTCATCTGGAAATTCGGCATTGCAAAGCTTGGCGGCGTATTTGCGATCTATGAGCTTCTTCCTGCATTCATCATCTCCCTTATCGCAATCGTTGTGGTGAGCCTTCTCACACCCGCTCCCGAAAAGGAGATCGTCGATGAATTTGACGAGATGAAGAAAGTTATGAAGAATAAATAAGATTTACCTTGACAATAAAGGCGTTTTGCGGTAAAATTATCACAGAACGCCTTTTGCTTTGTATGAAAGAATTATACTACGGAGGTAAAAATGAAAAAGCTCTTTATTTTGGTTTTCGCATCTGTGCTTTTGCTCTGCTCTTGCGGGGATGCACACTCTGCTTCGGGTGAAACGGAGAAAGCAACCGAGTCTGTTACCGAAGCTGTTATCACAACCGAGGCGGTGACCGAGAAGGAGACCGAGACAGAACCTGTCACAACAGAGGCGGTAACACCTGAGCAAACCGAGATAGAAAATATCGGAGATTATGCCGTCATATATGCAAAGGAAAGCTCTAAAGCGGTGAAAAATGCCGCAAAGGATCTTGTTGCGGATATATATATGGAAACAGATATTCTTATTGCAACAAATGATGACGGAAGTGCCGAAGTGGAATATGAGATCATAGTGGGTGAAACCGAAAGAAGCATCGAGGGATATGAATACGGCTCTCTCCCAATGGGCGGATTTGTTATAAAGCAGGTCGGAAAGAAGATAATCGTCGATGGCGGAAGCGAAGGTGCGCTGAAAAAGGCGATAAAATATTTCTGCATGAATTTTATTGCTGGCGGTGCTGTAAAGCTTCCTTATTCCGGTGAATATGCTTTTATTCCCGTTGGATTTATTGATAAAATCGAGATAGACGGAACGGTAATATCCGAATATACAGTTCTTGAGGATCTTTATCACGATGCTGTTGCCGAGGATTTTATTTCTCATATGGAAATGGCATCCGGAATCACTCTGCCGCTGAAAAGTGCCGCAGAGCTTAAGGAGATGCCCGAAAAATATATCCTTCTCTCGGATACCAACACGGATTTTTCATCCTACAGTGTAAAGGTTGAGGACGGAAATGTTATTCTCAGCGCAAATTATACCACAATCGATGAATGCATCGAGACTTTCTTTTCCGAGATGCTCGGTTATGATATAAACATGGGAAAGATAATAAAAGAGGGGGCTGCCATTCTCAAAAGCGGTGATGAGAGAAAGATAAATATTGAAAAAAAGACCCCCTATACAAAGGAAAAACTCATGAGCGTTCTCACTGAGGTTTATAATTCCGAAAATATCATCGTAGGTCAGCATATGAGTGCTTACAGATACGGTGAGACTCTCACGACCGAAAGAGCACTTTATTTTGACAATATCGGCGTTGAATGCCCCCTTTTCGGCTTTGATGTTGCGGAGGCGCAGACATCCGGAACAAAAAAATATCCTTGGAATGCGCAGGTCAAGGATGCATATGATATGATAGAATACGCAAGAGAGGGCGGGATCTTCACATTCTCATGCCATTTTCCAAATCCTTCGGGGCTTCCCAAAGGACTTGCGGCATATCGCGGTGAGCTTGGTGACGGAACTGTTGCCGCTTGGGACGCTCTTCTGACAGAGGGCACGGAATATAACAAGAATTTCATGGATACGCTCGAGAGAGTTGGCGATTTTCTTATGATTTTCCATGAAAACGGAGTGCCGATAATTTACAGACCGCTGCATGAAATGAACGGAAACTGGTTCTGGTTCTGTATTGTAAACGGTGAGCAGGATAACACTATTCCAAAGGAATATGCAGTGAGACTATGGCGTCTTATTTACGATTATCTTGTCCATGAGAGAGGTATCACCTCGATGATATGGGAATATAGCCCCAATGTTGCGGAAAAGACAACAAGCACAAAGGTTGATGTTATGTATTGCTATCCGGGCGATGAATATTGCGATATCGTTGGCTGTGATTGGTATACAGGCTCATATAAGGGACATGATGTGCTTCGCATCTCTCATGATGCCATTTCAAAAACAGGAAAAATATTCTCGATTACTGAATTTGGACCGGGAGACGGCATAAGAACCAATTATGCAGAATCTCCCGAGGATAAATTTACCTGCCTGCATCTTGATGATATTATTACCGAAGTTACCGAGGCTGGAATCAAGACCTGCTATTGGCTGCTCTGGTCAAGCTGGTCTGAGGTGCGTATCTCAATGTGGAATATGGGCGACGGAAGAAACTTCTACGGAAATGATATCTATCTTACACTCGAGGATACCTATAAGCTTCTTTATGAATAAGCTTTATCACAATAACAAAGTAGCGGTATAAGGAGAGGAGGGAAGCTTTTGCTTGCTGCAGAAATATTTTTTGCATTGCTTAATAATTGCCTTTTCGGGAAAGAGCTTCCCGAGTCGATTGCTCATTCTATCACGGAGGAGAGAGCGGAGCTTATCTATAAATGTGCCAAGGGACATGATGTTGCTCAGATAATAGCATCGTCTGTTTTCGAGAATGCGCTCGATGTTCCTTCGGATTTTGCGGAAAAACTGAAAAAGCAGCAGCTTCTTGCGGTTTTCAGATATCGGAATATGAAAAGTGAGCTGGAGCGGATAAGCGAGCTTTTTGAGGCGGAGAGCATTCCCTATATACTGCTTAAGGGGGCTTTTATTCGTGACCTTTATCCCGAGCCCTATCTGCGTACCAGCAGTGATATTGATATTTTGGTTCATGAGGCGGATGTAGTGCGTGCTGTTGCACTTCTGAATGAAAAATGCGGCTATACAAGCAGCGAAAGAAGCTACCATGATTATTCGATGCATTCGGAGAGCGGAGTTCATCTTGAGCTTCATTTCAATTTGCTTGAGAATATGGAGAACATTGACCGCTTGCTGTCTCATCCTTGGGATCATGCTCTTGGGATCGTAGACTCATGTCAGTATCGTTTCACAAATGAGTTTACTCTTTTTCATATCGTTGCCCATATGTCATATCATTTTGCAACGGGCGGATGCGGAGTAAGACCGTTTATCGATCTTTATCTTCTTGAGAACAAGCTGTCATTTGATAGAGCGAGTTTTGAAAAAATGCTTCTCGAATGCGGTCTTGTTAAGTTCTATGAGGCGGCCAAAAAGCTCTGTCTTGTTTGGTTTGAGGGGCTTGATCAAGATGAGCTGACGCGTGAGATGGAGAGATTCATTCTTACGGGTGGCGTGAACGGAAGCAAGAAAAAGAGCATTGCGGCAAAGCAGCAAAGAAAAGGCGGAAAGATCGCTTATATTTCGGAAAGAATTTTCCAGCCTTACGGTATTATGAAGGAAAAATATCCGATCCTCAAAAAGCATAAATATCTTTTGCCGTTTTGTCATGTTAAGAGATGGTTTTCTCTTTTGAAAAACGGCAAAATGTCTGACCTCAAAAAGGAATATAATGCCGATAAAGCGGTGGAGATGCAAAAGGCAGAGGATATGAATGCTTTTCTTTCAAAGCTTGGAATAAACTGAAAAAAGAATAAGAGGCTGTCACATTAAGATAGCCTCTTTTGATTTTAAACAGTAATTTGTCGGTGAGGGAGTTTCGCCTCTGCGGAGGCGACCGACGCCGCCGTCGGCTCGCGCGACCTTTTAAAAAAGGTCGATCAAAACTTTGGAAAAGGGAATTTTTATTGTTGTTTATCTGTGTTTCTACATGGAATTTATGAGAATTCTATATAGAAAACTTGTCATCAATCTCCTCACAAGTCATCCTGAACGAAGTGAAGGATCTATGAACGCTAAAGAATGATTTCACCACTTTTGACTGTTCGATAAATTACTGTTTGAATTAAAATACAAGTGAAATTGAACGGTAAAATAAGGCTCCCCTGTTTTAATAGGGGAGCTGGCACGGCGAAATAACTTGCCGTAGAAAAATAGATACTATT
>JAFXAN010000031.1 GCA_017517035.1 Clostridia bacterium | reverse complement strand
CCGAGCTTTTTTGACAATCAGAAAATGCGGGTTTAGCTCATTTGGTAGAGCGCGACCTTGCCAAGGTCGAGGTGGCGGGTTCGAGCCCCGTAATCCGCTCCACAAAATGGGCACGACTTTGATCGTGCCCTAAATATTCGGTGCCATGGCCAAGCGGTAAGGCAAAGGTCTGCAACACCTCTATCCCCGGTTCGATTCCGGGTGGCACCTCCAAACAAAAGAGCACTGCGAGAGCAGTGCTCTTTTGTTTGGAAATGAAGCGCACCTGCGGTGCATGAAGCGAGTTGCGAAGCAACTCATGAAGCAGGGCTTCGCCCTATGAAGCGAGCCTTCGGTTCACGGAGAGATTAGTGTGCGCTTCGCTTCATGCGAGCGAAAATTGCGGAGCAATTCGCGAGTGCTTCACGGCGCAACGCACCGCTTCATATTCGCGAAGCGAATGCTTCATTGACAAAACTATGAATTTATGCTATACTTTACTCAAAGGTCGGTGATAACGTGAATATTAATGCAGCAATATTCGATTTAGACGGAACATTAGTTGATTCGCTAATGCTTTGGGATGTGCTTTGGTCAACTTTTGGTGTGCGTTATTTGAATAATAAAAATTTTACTCCAAGTGCGGAAGATGATAAAAGAGTCAGAACACTTACCTTAAAGGACGCTATGAAGTTAATTCATGACAACTATAATCTTGGCGAGAGCGGAGAAGAATTATTGGCAGAAGCGAATCGTATTATGATTGATTTTTATGCTAATAGTGTTGAATTAAAAGACGGCGTAAGGGCGTTTTTAGAACACTGTAAAAATAACGGAATTAAAATGTGTATTGCATCGGCAACTGCACCGGAACTAATTGATGTGGCATTAGAACATTGTGATATTGGAAAATATTTTTTGAAGGTGTTTTCTTGCGGAGCCATAGGAAAAGGCAAGGACAAACCGGATGTTTTTCTGGAAGCAGTCAATTTCTTAGGCACTGAAGCAAGAGATACATGGGTGTTTGAAGATTCACTTACCGCTATTGAGACCGCTGCAAAGATCGGCATGCCTACCGTAGGAATATATGATAAATTTAATTACGGACAGGATAAAATAAAAGAAATTGCAACAGAATATATCAATTCGACAGAAACGCTTCTAAAATTGATAAAATAATAAAGAAAATCAGGTTTTTAGATCAGTTCTTTTTCGGGCACGAGAGACAAAAATCCCGTTCACGAAAGAGAACGGGATTTTTACTTATTACCTATTCACGCTTCACTTTTTACTCTTCGCTAAAAAATATTCGGGATTTTTGGAAAGTAGGAAGTAATAGTGAATAGTGTAAAGGTATTGTGGCTTCGCCACTTTTATGCTATAATACATAAGTGTAAGATAAATGCAATGAAATTCATTAAGAATGGCTTGCCTTATAAGGAGGAACTCTGTATGGATTATGGAATCAATATTAATTTTTTTGCACGGAGCATAGGTTTGAAGAAATCGGCCGAACTCATTGCAAAGGCCGGTTTTACAAAGTTGGATTACACACCAAATCTTTTGGAGGATAATTTTGAGCATACAGTTAAAGATGCATTGAAGATTTTTGAAGATAACGGTCTTAAAGTACATCAGACACATGCACCTTTTAATCGTTACGGTCAATATAACGAATGCCACAAATTATGCCTTGACAGATGCGCAGAGGCAACCGCATATATGGGAGCAAAATTTATGGTGGCACACGGTGATGAATTTGATTTTGAAAACATGACTTTTTCGCCAGAATTAGCACTTAATTACAATCACGATTTGTTTTTTCAGTATGTTGAACATGGAAAAAAATGTGGTTATAAACTTGCTTTTGAAACTGTTTTTGAAGATGGGTCCAGGGGCAGAAGACGATACACATCGGATGCGAAAGAATTGCTTGATTTGATAACCTCGTTCAACAGTGAAAGTGTTGTATGCTGTTGGGATTCCGGACATGCACACGTCTCATTTAATAAGAATGTTCCCAATGTGGTGAGGGAATTTGGTTCCTTGATTCAGTGCACGCATATCCACGACAACACAGGATATGATTCACATCAGATGCCGCTGACGGGAGATATTGATTGGGAAGGAGTTATGACGGCATTCAAAGATATTGGATATCAGGGTGTGTTCAGCATTGAATATGCTCACGGCAAAATGGCTGAAGGGTTAATGACGGATTTTATTAGTCTTACATATAAGGCTGCGGAATATCTTTGGTCGCTTTAGAATGTAAAGGCAAAAGCATGAAAATGCATGGACAACATCAGACTTGTCATAAAAATATAAAGAAAATCAAGTTTTTAGATCGGTTCCATTTTGAGTGTCGGTCCCAAACAAAAGAGCACTGCGAGAGCAGTGCTCTTTTGTTTGGGAATGAAGCGCACCTACGGTGCATGAAGCGAGTTGCGAAGCAACTCATGAAGCAGGGCTTCGCCCTATGAAGCGAGCCTTCGGCTCACGGAGAGATTAGTGTGCGCTTCGCTTCATGCGAGCGAAAATTGCGGAGCGATTCGCGAGTGCTTCACGGCGCAACACGTCGGTATAATGGGTTTACCTCAACGAAAGGAGTTTTTTGTTTAT
Source organism: Clostridia bacterium (assembly GCA_017517035.1). Lineage (GTDB taxonomy): Bacteria > Bacillota > Clostridia > Oscillospirales > CAG-272 > SIG710. The sequence continues at coordinate 47,196 of JAFXAN010000031.1, read as the reverse complement.
ATCGTTTAAGATTTACCGTTTTTAAAGCCAAAACATAATTGCGCAACAAATGCTATTGACATATTTTGTGTGAGCATGGTATAATCATCTTGGTAGCTTGATGTGCGAAACAAACAATATTTGCCGAAAGCTATATAAAATTGAATCGGAGGAGCGAAAGAATGAAAACAGTAAAGGAAAAACATTTGGTTGTAGGTGCTGATTTTGCGGGATTTCCTCTTAAAGAAGCAGTGGTAGAGCATCTGACAAAAAAAGGCTGGAAGATACTTGATCTTGGGGTGAAAAAGGATAGCGATCCGAATGATACGGATCTTATGTTCCACCGTGTGGGACTGCGAGTAGGAGCGGAAATCTCGGAGGGGAATTACGAGCGAGCTTTGCTGTTCTGCGGCACCGGAATGGGCATTCATATCGCTGCGAGCAAATGCCCTCATGTTCATTCGGGTGTTGTTGAGAGTCTTCCTGCTGCAATCAGAGCAATAACGGGAAACGGTGTCAATGTGCTTGCCATGGGAGCTTTTTATGTAGCTCCTCAAACTGCCATTGATATAGCTGATGCTTATCTTTCAAATGAGCTTGGAAGCGGCTGGGAATGGTGGCATAATTTTTATGAATTTCATAAGCTTGCCATTGACGAGCTTGAGGCTTTTGACTATGAGGAATATAAGAAAAACGGCTTCAAGGTGAACAAACTCGGAGATTATGAGCTTACTCTGGATTTTGACAAAAAGCCGGAATAAGCATTAAGAAATAAGGAGCATAAATTTAATGGAAAATGCATATAAGCTTGTTGAAAAAATCAAGGCAAGAGCCTCAGATCCAAACAAAAACGAGCCTGCAACGATAGTTTTTCTCGGCGACAGTGTTACAAACGGGTGCTTTGAGGTGGATTTTGATGGCGAGAGATATTTGCCTGTTTTTGATGAAGAAAATTCATATACCGCAATTTTCGGGAGAATGATAAAACGCTTATATCCCACAACGCAGTTGAATGTGATAAACAGCGGAATAAGCGGCGATAACACTGGCGGCGGGATAGAGCGGCTGCAGCGTGATGTGCTTGACTATAGACCCGATATGGTTGTGGTTTGCTATGGGCTGAACGATTGTATATCAGGGCGTGAAGGTCTTAAGACATATTATGAAAATCTTAAAACGATTGTTAAGACTCTGCAGACAGCAGGTGCTGATGTTCTTATCATGACTCCTAACGATATTACGGACAGTGTGCATTTTTCTTTGCGTACCGATAGAGAAAAAGCCGATGCACAGCGTTTAGCCATGCTTTCGGGGGAAGGTGTCTTTGAAGAATATATGAAGACTGCCGCGCAAGTAGCAGAGGAAACAGGTGCCGCTCTTGTCGATTGCTATGCTATCTGGAAAAAACTTGAAGGATTTGGGGTTGATGTGAATCGTCTGCTTTCAAATAAGCTCAACCATCCCACAAGGGATATGCATTTTATTTTTGCTTATGAATTGTTAAGGAGCATTTTAGGCAATGTTTGAAAACGCAAAATGGATATGGAAATCCCAAAATGCAGATAAGGATGAATATGTTCTGTTTGCATTTGACTTTCAGTATGCGGGCGGCGATGCAATATTCCGTCTTTCAGCCGATAGCGACTATAATTTGCTTATCAATGGAGAGCTTGTCTCTTTCGGGCAATATCACAATTATGAGGAGAATACCGTTTATGATGAGATAGGGATCTCTTCGCACTTGAAGGTTGGAAAAAACCGCATTGAGATTTTGGTTTGGTATTATGGAGAATCTAATTACTCTTATAGCGTTGGTAAGGCAGGTCTGCTTTTTGAGCTTATGGTCGACGGAAAGCAGGCGGCAAAGAGCGATGAGAGTATTCTTTCTGCATATGAGCCGCATTATAGACGAGGATACTGTAAAAATATCACTCTGCAGCTTGGCTACGGATTTGAATATGATGCAACAAAGGATGAGCCGATTTTTACAAGCTCTGTATCTGTCGAAAGAGCTTATCCCGTGGCGATGCGTCCCATAAAAAAGCTTATAATGGGCGAAGCAATGGATGGGTATTTGATATGTTCTGAAAGTAAAAGGCGATATCTTTATGATTTCGGTAAAGAAGCGGTGGGCTTTTTGAGCTTTTCTGTTGATTGCAGAGAAAAGTGCGCCTTGACCATCTCCTATGGTGAGCATTTGGTGAACGGAGATGTCTGTCGAATCATAGAAAGCCGTGACTTCAGCTTCAGCTATATTGCCAAGAAGGGAAAAAACAGTTTTTATAATGCTTTTCGACGCTTGGGATGCCGATATGTGGTGATTGAATGTGATGTGCCGTTTTCGGTCATCGGGCTTCAATTGCTGCCAACGGATTATCCGCTGGAGGAGATTCCTTTCGACACGGGAGATCCGCTTCGTCAAAGGATTTATCAAACAGCGGTGAGGACCCTTACTCTTTGTATGCATGAGCATTATGAAGACTGCCCATGGCGAGAGCAAGCTTTATATACAATGGATAGCAGAAATCAAATGCTTTGCACTTATTATGCTTTTGGGGAATATGATTTTGCAAAAGCGAGCCTGGCTCTTTTTGCAAGATCAAGCCCTTGCGGCGGGATTTTACCGATCTGTGCTCCCTGCGATGCTGAACTGACGATACCTTCTTTCTCATTGCATTATTTTACTCAGGTGCTTGAATATCTTGAATATTCGGGAGATGCGGATTTTGTTGAATCTATCTACGGAAGGCTTCTGGAGCTGATCGGAAGGTTTGATGAACGCATATGTGATGGTTTGCTTGAGGAATTTGAGGGAGATATCTATTGGAATTTCTATGAGTGGAAAACGGGACTTTCCGGCGGAGGAAAAAACAGATTCAATCTTATTTTGAATGCTTTATATCTTAAAGCTCTTCAGTCCATGAGCCTGATATCGACTCGTCTTCAAAAGGAAAATCTGTTTGAGGAAAGGGCAGAGAAGCTTAAAGAAAGTATTTACCGATATTTTTACGATAAAGATATTGGGCTTTTTGTTCTGGGAAAGGATGCCCCGCTCATTACAGAGCTTGGAAATTATCTATGTATTATAACAGGCGTTATCGGGAGTGACAGGGCAAAAGACCTCATAGGCTTGCTTAAAAGCTGTAAAGACCGAATAACTCTTACCCTCAGTATGCGCTGCTTTGAGTATGATGCTTTGCTTTCTGTTGATAAAGAAGGCTATAGAGATGAGATACTTTCGGATATAGATATGCGTTGGGGCAGGATGCTGGAAGAGGGTGCAACATCTTTTTGGGAAACAGAGGAAGGATATAAAGATTTTGGCGGTGCGGGAAGTCTGTGCCATGGATGGTCTGCGATTCCTGTTTATTATTATCATAAATTGCTCGGATAAAGCCTTTAGATGCTTGATTTATTAATGGTAAATTATTTGTCTGTGAGTTTATTGAACTTACTTTTAAGGTCGCAACGCAGCTTTGGCTTCTTTGAAAATTATTCTGATGTCTTTCTATTGACAAATTACGCTTTTTGGTTTATAATAGTTACATTATGATATAATGTTCTAAAAGGAGCGAATTTTAAATGCAGATCTATGAAGAGCTGGTTGCCAGAGGCCTCATTGCTCAGGTGACTAATGAAGAAGAAATCAGAAAAATGATAAATGAAGGTAAGGCAACCTTCTATATTGGCTTCGACTGCACAGCGGACAGCCTTACAGCAGGCCATTTTATGGCTCTCACTCTTATGAAGAGACTTCAGATGGCAGGCAATAAGCCTATTGCACTTATCGGCGGCGGTACTACCATGATCGGTGACCCCTCGGGCAGAACCGATATGAGAAAAATGCTCACCCTTGAGGATATTCAGCATAATGCGGATTGCTTCAAGCGTCAGATGGAAAAATTCATCGACTTTTCCGAGGGAAAGGCTATGATGATAAATAACGCTGATTGGCTTCTTTCTCTTAACTATGTTGACCTTCTCCGTGAGGTTGGTGCTTGCTTCTCTGTTAACAATATGCTCAGAGCCGAGTGCTATAAGCAGAGAATGGAAAAGGGACTTTCTTTCCTTGAATTTAACTATATGATCATGCAGTCATATGACTTCTATCATCTCTATAAGACTCTTGGCTGTAATATGCAGTTTGGCGGTGATGACCAGTGGTCAAATATGCTTGGCGGTACAGAGCTTATCAGAAGAAAGCTGGGTAAGGACGCTCATGCTATGACCATCACTCTTCTCACCGACTCACAGGGCAAGAAGATGGGTAAAACTGCAGGCAATGCCGTTTGGCTCGATCCCAATAAGACCTCTCCTTTCGATTTCTATCAGTATTGGAGAAATGTTGGTGATGCGGATGTGCTTAAGTGTATCCGTATGCTCACATTCCTTCCCATTGAACAAATTAATGAGATGGATTCTTGGGAGGGAAGCCAGCTTAATACAGCAAAGGAAATTCTCGCATATGAGCTTACTAAGATGGTTCATGGCGAGGAAGAGGCTGAAAAGGCACAGACAAGCGCAAGAGCACTCTTTAGTGCAGGTGCTTCCGCCGATATGCCGACCGAGGCTATCTCCGAAGCAGATCTCACAGATGGCTGCATAGATATTCTTTCGATTCTTGTAAAGGCAGGTCTTGTTCCCTCAAAGAGTGAGGCAAGAAGAGCCGTTGAGCAGGGCGGTGTGAGCGTTGACGGAGAAAAAATTTCCGATATGAGAAAGACGTATACACCCGCTGATATAGGCGAAGGAATCGTTGTCAGACGAGGCAAAAAGAGCTACAAAAAGGTAGTTTTTGAGTGATAAAGATTAAGGTGCTGTTTCCAAAGAGACGGCACCTTCTTTTTTGTCGATTTTTCAAACAGTAATTTGTCGGTGAGGGAGTTTCGCCTCTGCGGAGGCGACCGACGCCGCCGTCGGCTCGCGCGACCTTTTAAAAAAGGTCGATCAAAACTTTGAAAAAGGTTATTTTTATTGCTGTTTATCTGTGTTTCTACGGAAATTTTACGGAAATTTCATGTAGAAAAACTTAGCATCAATTTACTCTCGAGTCATTCTGAGCGTAGCGAAGAATCTACGAGCGCTAAAGGATGATAATCTCTAAGCAGTCACCCTGAGCGGAACGCAGTGGAGTCGAACCGCTTGCGGCAACGCCATCGGCGTTGGGGTATAATTTCACCGTTCCCGCCTCACCGATAAATTACTGTTTACCGCAAAAATGGAGCTGATTCGATGAATCAGCTCCAAAATTTTATTTGTTTTCTCCGTGGCATTTATCCTTCATGGCGCAGCCGCTGCAACCGCAGCAGCATGAGCCTTTATTTTTGATTTTGTTTCTTATCATAAATGCAACCACGAGTCCCACAATAAAGCATAGGACAGTTGCGGTTATTATTGTTGGCAGCATAATATCTCCTTTTTATGTTTTTTCGTATTTGTTCTTTCTTATAAGCAGATAAATGAGTGCGAGGAGTGCGATAAAAGCAACAACGGTAAACACGCCAAAGGTTGCTTCGCCTGTGAAAAGACCGCCGATCTGATAAACTATCATTGAAATTACATATGCAAATACCGTCATATATGAAAGAGTAAATGCGGTCCATTTTCCGCTGTTCATCTCACGCCTTATCGCTCCCATTGCGGCAAAGCAGGGGGCGCAAAGAAGATTGAAGATCATAAAGCTATATGCGGTAACAGAGCCGAAGTCAGCTCTGATCGCGTTCCAAAGCACACTCACATCAGTTGCGCTATAGAGCGTGCTGAATGTAAGTACGACCTCTTCCTTGGCGATAAGACCTGTGATAGTTGCCACTGTGGATTTCCAAGCCATGTCGCCTATCCAACCGATGGGGTAGAAGATCCACGAAATTGCGCTTCCGAAGATTGCGAGAAGGGAATTATTTTCATTCTCAACCGCTCCGAATGCTCCTCCCTCAAAGCCGTAGCCACGAAGGAACCAAAGGACGATGGCGGAGAGCAAAATTACAGTTCCCGCACGCTTGATGAAATCCCATGCTCTGTCCCAGGTCGTGCGCAGAACATTTTTTATTATCGGTGCGTGATATGCGGGAAGCTCCATAACAAAAGGTGAAGGCTCACCCGAAAACGCCTTGAATTTTTTGAGTATGATTCCGGAGACTACAACTGCGGCAATGCCGATAAGGAAAGCGGAAACCGCAACAAGTGCATTATTTCCGAAGATGGCACCTGCAAAAAGACCTATAATTGGCATCTTTGCGCCGCAGGGAATAAAGGAGGTTGTGACGATAGTCATTCTTCTGTCTTTTTCCTGCTCAATGGTTCTTGATGCCATAATTCCGGGAACGCTGCATCCCGTTGCAACAAGAAGAGGAATGAAGCTTTTGCCCGAGAGACCGAATTTTCTGAAAAGCTTATCCATGATAAAAGCAACTCGGGACATATATCCGCAGTCCTCAATTACTGCAAGGAGCAGATAAAGCACGATTATCTGAGGTACAAAACCAAGAACCGCACCAACTCCGCCAACGATTCCGTCCATTATAAGTCCATATAGCCATGGCGCAATGATCGGAACACCGTCCTTCAAGAGAAAGCTGTCAAAGAATGCGGGTACATATTCGCCAAAGATCTTGTCATTTGCAAAATCAGTTCCCATTGTGCCGATGGAGAATGGGAAATTTCCCATTGCAATGGCATAGATGCAGAACATAACAAGTGCGAATATGGGAAGGGCGAGGATTCTGTTTGTGGCGATCCTGTCGATCTTGTCCGAGAGAGTAAGCCTTCCTGAATGCTTCTTTTTATAGCAACTTGAGAGCAGATTTGTTATGTAGACATATCTTTCGTTGGTGATTATTGCTTCTGCATCGTCATCAAGCTCAGCTTCCACAACCAATATATCCTTTTCAATGTGGGAACGCTTTTCAGCGGAAATTTCCAGCTCCTCAAGCACCTTTTCGTCACGCTCAAATATCTTTACCGCATACCATCTCTGTCTGTCCTCGGACATTCCGTGAACCGCTGCTTCCTCGATATGGGCAATGGCATGCTCAACAGTACCCGAAAAAATGTGCTTCGGAATGAGTTTTCCGTGTTTTGCTTCCTCAATTGCAAGCTCTGCCGCCTCGAAGATTCTGTCACTTTTCAGTGCGGAGATCTCAATGACTTTGCATCCGATGCCCTTTCCCAGCTTTTCGATGTCGATTTTATCGCCGTTCTTTCTCACAACATCCATCATGTTGATAGCGACAACAACGGGGATACCAAGCTCGATAAGCTGTGTTGTGAGATAGAGATTCCTCTCAAGATTCGTACCGTCAACAATATTAAGTATCGCATCGGGACTTTCTCCCACAAGATAATTGCGGGCAACGACCTCTTCAAGTGTATATGGAGAGAGGGAATAGATGCCCGGGAGGTCGGTTATAATAACATCCTTGTCCTTTTTGAATTTGCCCTCTTTCTTTTCAACAGTAACACCGGGCCAGTTTCCAACATACTGATTTGAGCCGGTGAGCGCATTGAAAAGAGTTGTTTTCCCGCAGTTAGGATTTCCTGCGAGAGCGATCTTAAGTGCCATGTTTTTTCCTCGCTTTCTCGGTTAGCGAATGCTAACTCTTTGATAAAATAAATGAGAGAATTATTCGATCTCCACCATTTCCGCATCAGCACGGCGAAGTGAAAGCTCGTATCCGCGCAGATTTATCTCGATGGGGTCACCGAGAGGAGCAACCTTGCGAACATATATCTCAACGCCCTTGGTAATGCCCATATCCATTATTCTGCGTCTGATTGCGCCTTCTCCGTGGAGTTTAACAACCTTAACTCTCTGTCCGACCTTGACTGTTTTAAGTGTGTTCATGTTTTACCTCCGCTTTAACGAGTTAGCCTCGGCTAACCATATAATATGATACACTTTTTGGATGATTTTGTCAATAGTTTTTTTGACATTGATTATATTTCAGCATATTACACAAACAGTTAGTCTATGCTAATTGTTGCTTATTGGTTATTTTAACAATTTTTGTTTTGCTTGAAAAAAGTAAAAAAAGAACACTTTTTTCGAAAAAAAGTAATTTGTTGACATTGACAAAATTAGAGCTTTATAGTAAAATTGATGTACAATAGTTTTTAGGAGAGAAACGGAATGAGCAGAGCAATAGAAAAAATATATGCCTTCGATCCGGTAAATTCCGCTCGTAAGGGAACAGACACTTTCTTTGTTAATGATCTTGGTAAAAATGATTTCAAGGGCGTGCTTCATGATGCCGCAAAATTCGTTATGGAATCACAGCTTCTTGATAGTGAAACATGGAAAAGATTCGTTCATCAGTTCAGACTGAGGGATGATTCTGTTGACAGAGGCTGGAGAGGTGAATATTGGGGCAAAATGATGCGCGGAGCTTCATTTACATATACCTTTTTAAATGATGAGAAGCTCTATGAAGTTCTAACCGAATCAGTTCTTGATATTTTAACAACAGAGGATGAGCTTGGAAGGATTTCAACATATGATATTGGGGCTGAAAAAGGATTTTCCGAGTTTGACGGATGGGATATGTGGTCGAGAAAATATGTGCTTCTCGGAATGCAGTATTATTATGAGATCTGCCGTGATGAGAATCTGAAAAACAGACTCATCGCTTCTATGTGCCGCCAGACAGATTATATCATGTCAAAGATAGGCCCGAGAAAAGAAGGCAAGCTTCCCATCACTTATGCCACAAGGAACTGGAGAGGACTTAATTCAACCTCGATCCTTGAGCCTATTGTCAGACTATATTCTCTTTCGGGAGAAAAAAAGTATCTTGATTTTGCCGAATATATCGTAAGCGAGGGCGGAACGAGCATTTTCAACCTTTTTGAAACGGCGCTTGAGGATACCACAGACCCATATCAGTATCCCGTAACAAAGGCATATGAGATGATGTCCTGTTTTGAGGGCTTGCTTGAATATTACCGTGTTACTGGTATTGAAAAATATAAAACTGCGGTGCTGAATTTTGCCCGCAGGGTTATGAGCAGCGATGTGAGTATTATCGGCTGCTGCGGAACGACGAGTGAGCGCTTTGACCATTGCAGTGTGCGTCAGACAGATTCCTCATACAACGAACATATGCAGGAGACATGCGTTACCGTTACATGGATGAAGCTCTGTCTTCAGCTTCTTGCACTCACAGGTGATATTTCCTTTGCCGAGTGCTTTGAAACCTCACTGTATAATGCTTACCTTGGTTCCTTCAATACAGAAAAAGCCATTAACGACGATGCTTTTGGTGAACATCCCGAGGTGAAGATTAAGTGTGTTATGCCATTTGATTCATATGCAAATCTTCTTGGAGGTGTCAGAGGATATGCGATAGGAGGCCTCAGAAGTCTTGAAGGCGGCAGACATTATGGCTGCTGTGCTTGCATAGGTGCTGTGGGAATAGGAATGGTTCCGAAGATGGCAAATATGCTTTCAAATGACGGAATCGTTATAAATCTCTATCTTGCGGGAAGAAGCGAAACAATGACGCCGACAGGTGAAAAATTAGTGCTCCATTGCGATACCGAATATCCCGCAAAGGGAAAAGTTGTCTATACTATCGAACCGGAAGCGGCAGAAGACTTTGAAATAAAGCTGAGGATTCCCGCTTGGAGCGAAAAAACAAATGTTCTTGTCTGCGGTGAGAAGATTGCTGCGGAATGCGGATATCTTTCGATAAAGAGAGAATGGAAGAAAGGCGATACGGTTGAAATTGAGCTTGATATGAGAGCAAGACTTATTCGCCCCGCGCACCTTGAACCTGACCTTATTATTACAGATGTAATATGGGGACAGGACTATATCGTGCCGAAGATAGCAATTCCTTCAAGCGATGCGGAATATAGGCTCGCTGTAAAATACGGACCTCTAGTTCTTGCGAGAGATGCAAGACTTGGTGAGAATGTTGACGAAAAGGCGGATATTCTCCATGATGAAAATGATATTGTTTCGCTTGAAGAGTCATTTAGCGCAAATTTTGACAGAATAGTTGAATTTAAGGCTGAAACCGATGATGGAAAGAAGATCACTCTTGTGGATTTCTCCTCTGCGGGAAAAACATGGAGCGAGGATTCAAGATATATCTGCTGGCTTCCCACAAAAAGGAAATATTCGAGATAATATAACGGAGCTGAACTTTTGTTCAGCTCCGTTTTTGCATTATAAAAGATTGATAAACAGGAATTTAGCGAACTGTTTGAGGAGCCTAAAATGAGCCTTCTCTTGCAGAGAAGGGGGACCGCTTGCGGTGGATGAGTAGTCACCGTTTTTGTAAATAATCCATAGAAAAATAGCATTGATAAAATTTACTTTTGCTAATAAAATCAAGTGTATTTTATCATTTAAAGTTCTCATCAGTGGTGACTACTCATCCGTCTGCTTCGCAGCCACCTTCCCTGCAAGGGAAGGCAAACATACATCCTCATCTCCGTTTATTCACCTTTTCAACTGTTCGACAAATTACTGTTTGAAGAAGATTAACAAAAATTATTTGATCAGATTTTGAGTATTAGACGAAATTAAGCGTGAGTGAGATTTTTCGCTTTGGTTAAACGGTATTATTTCGTCATTGATCTTCTCTTCATTACCGTGTCCTGCAAAGGCAAGGATTATTATTGCAAGTGCTGCAAGACCGATCAAAATTGCGGTTGTCAAAACTCTTTCGGGAATCTTCACTCCCTCATAAAGATTAAATTTTTTATATGCCATATTTTTCGTCTCCTTATTTTCTCACAAGATATTTTCTCATATCAATGGCGCAGGCAATGAGGATTATAAGTCCTTTTATGATATACTGCATATTTGAATCTATAGAGAGGAATGTCAGTCCAACGAAAATAAGACGCAGAAGGACAACTCCCATAATAACGCCCCGTATTTTTCCTATACCGCCAACAAATGATACTCCGCCGATAACGCAGGCGGCAATTGCATCAAGCTCATAGTTCATACCCGTTGCCGCAGAGTTTGAGCTTATTCTCGCAGCTTCAATAAAGCCCGTAACACCGTACATGACGCCTGCCAAGGTGAAAACGAGTATAATTATTCTCTTTACATTTACGCCAGACACATTTGCCGCTTCCGGATTTGAGCCGACAGCGAACATATTTTTGCCAAAAGCGGTCTTGTTCCATATAAACCACATAAGTGCGGTTATTCCGATGGAGTACCAGACATAATTTGGGATCGGCGTGCCACCGAGAGACAGTATGCTTCCTTTAATAAAATCGGTATATTCCGGAGCAAGTCCGGAGATCGACTGACCGTTGTTGTTACCGGTCATGAGGAACATGAGAAGTCCGCCATAGACGATAAGCTGGGTTGAAAGAGTAACAATAAATGGATGAAGATTGAAATGTGCCGTGCAAAAACCGTTTATAAGTCCCACAAGTGCGCCGATTCCGAGAGCTATGAGGATAACGGCGGGGATGGGAAGTGTGTCAAGCCCGGGAAACATCTTGTTTGGATATCCCGAGGTCTGGAGAAGGGAAGCGGAAACGCAGGCAACAGCGCCAACGATTCTTCCTGCCGAGAGGTCTGTTCCCGTAAGGATGATAGCACCTGCGATTCCAAGTGCGATGGGCAGATTTGCGGCAGAAAGTGATATGATATTAACAATACTTCTTCCCGAAAGAAAGGCGGGATTGAGGATCTGAATGATTATGACCGCCGCAATCAGAAAAATATAAAGCGAATTATTTAAAAGAAGCTCACGAATATAGACCTTTTTCTCGCTTCTGTCCATATTCCTTAGTCTTTTGATGATTTCCATAGTATACCGTGCCTTTCTTTTCCGATTTAAGCATTTTTTGCGGCAAGAGTCATAATTTCTTCCTGGGTGGTGCTTCTTGCATCCACCTCACCGACCATAAGTCCACCGCTCATAACACAAATGCGGTCGCAGACTCCGAGAAGCTCGGGAAGCTCGCCCGAGACCATTATGACTGCCTTTCCTTTTTCTGCCAGGGATATTATGAGCTGATATATTTCGTATTTTGCGCCGACATCAATTCCTCTTGTCGGTTCATCGAGAAGCAGAATCTCAGGCTCTGTCAGGAGCCATCTGCCAAGTATGACCTTTTGCTGATTTCCGCCCGAAAGCGTTCTTATTTGAGTGCTTTTTGAGGCGGTTTTTGTTTTCAGTGACTTTATCATTCTGTCTGTATCCCGTTTTCTCACACCGTTTTTCAGATAAATGCCGCCTGCAAGATACTTTTTCAGATTTGAGATTGTTGTGTTTTCGAGAATGTCAAGTATTCCGAAGATTCCGTTTTTTCTTCTTTCTTCGGTGATAAGAGCAAAGCCGTTTTTTATGGCTTCTCTCGGATTTCTGTTGTATATTTCCCGATCCCTCATAAATATGCGTCCCGAATCTCTTGCGGCAATGCCGAAAAGACATTCAAGGACTTCTGTCCTTCCCGCACCGCCAAGTCCTGCAATTCCGAGTATTTCACCGCTGCGAAGGGAAAAGCTCACATCTCTTATGTGGGAATATTTTGCGCCCATGCCTTCAACCTTGAGGATGGTTTCACCGGGTTTGTTGGTTTTGTCCGGGAAACGGTTTGTCAGCTCTCTGCCCACCATCAGTCTGATGATTTTATCCATTGACATCTCGGATGCGGGAGCAGTTTCTACATGAGTTCCGTCTCGCATAACCGTGATCTCATCGGATATGCGCAGTATCTCTTCCATTTTGTGAGAAATATATATTATTCCGCATCCACGGTTTCGCAAGGTGTCGATGATTCTAAAAAGATGCTCTACCTCCTGCTCGGTAAGAGAAGATGTTGGCTCGTCAAGAACCAAAATCTTTGCGTTATATGAGACAGCCTTTGCGATCTCTGCCATCTGACGCTTTGCAACGGGCATTGTACTCATTATCTGAGTTGGGTCGATATCAATTCCAAGCTCATCGAAAATTTTCTTTGTATCTTTGTACATTCTGCTCTCGGATGTGATGAATCCAAGCTTTTTCGGATATCTGCCAAGCCAGATATTGTCCATAACATTTCTTTTGAGGGCTTGGTTCAGTTCCTGATGAACCATTGCAACTCCATGCTCAAGAGCATCCTTTGCGTTTTTGAAATTTACCTCTTTGCCCTCAAGAAGAATGCTTCCCGAATCCTTTGAGTATATTCCGAAAAGACATTTCATAAGGGTTGATTTTCCGGCACCGTTTTCCCCCATAAGAGCATGGACAGTACCGCGCTTTACGGTAAGTGAAACGCCGTCAAGAGCCTTAACGCCCGGAAATTCCTTGGTTATATTTTTCATCTGAAGCAAAATGCTTTGATTCTCTTGCAGCATTTCACATCACCTTTCTTTAACCGAGATATTTTGAATAGGATATTCTGACTTTGTTTACATTGGGGTCGATATTATAGCCCTCGGTGTCCTCAAGCATTGGCTTTTTGTCGATGATAACATTTTCGCAAAGCTCCTCAATAAGCTCTGCCATCTCTGTTGCATCCTGCTTTATTGTTCCGCTCATTTTTCCGTTTTTAATAAGATTTTTAGCCGCATCTGTGGCATCAACTCCGAAAACGGGGATCATCTTTGAATCTCCGCCCGTGTTATATCCCGCACTGCCGAGAGCGGAAATTGCCCCCTCTGCCATTCCGTCATTATTGCAGATAACAAGCTCTATCATGTTTCCTCGCTCTTCGCTATATGAAGTGAGGGCAGTTACCATATATTCATTTGCTGCGGCAGCTGACCACTGACCGTTTTTATCGACGAGATATTTGTTGGGATTGCTCTCGTCATAGAAATAGAGAGGCGGCTTTCCCGCTTCTTCAAGAATTTTATTTGCTTCTTCAACGCTGTATTGTGTTCTGTAGATGGCTTCGTTGTTGCCTTCCTCACCCTTGAAGAGAATATAGGAGATCTTTCCGTCTCCGTTAAGGTCGATTTTTTCAAAATTTTCCATAATATATTCACCGATCATCTGTCCCTGGAGGATTCCCGCTTCTTCGGCTCTCGTTCCAACAAAGGCGCATTTATCATATGAGGAGATAACCGAGTCCGAGACCTCACGGTTGAAAAACAGAACGGGAATATCAGCACCCTTGGCAAGATTTACGATCCCGTTTGCTGCATCGTCCGATCCTGTGTTTACAATGTTGACTATGATCATCTTTGCACCCTTTGTGATAGCGGTCTGTATCTGTTCGGTTTGGGTGGTCTGGCTTCCGCCGCCGTCATAATCCTGGAAGGATATTCCCGCATCGGTAAGCTCGCGGTCGAGTGCGCTTCTTACGCTTGAGATATAGGTGTCACTATAGGTATAGTAGAAAACGTGTACATCTGCTGTGCTTTTGGCTCTGCCGCCAGAGCAGGCTGTAAGAACCGAAAGGCAAAGTACAAGAGTCAAGATGATAGATATTGTTTTTTTCATGGCTGTTTTTTCTCCTTAAATCACACCGAGTGTCGGTGAATTTTATTTGATGCTTATATTATTGCTTGATTTTTTCCCGAATAATCACAAAATCAAAAATAAAATTTGCCAATAACGCAATTTAGGCGGTCTGCATATGATGAAAATAGCAAAAAGGAGGTTTTTTATGGCAACAAAAATTTATATTGACCAAGGACATAATCCGGTAAATCCCAATGCGGGTGCGGAAGGGAACGGCTATCGGGAGCAGGACATAACCTTTGAGATCGGCAGGAGACTTGCCGCCATTCTTAATGCAAACGGTTTTGAAACGAGGCTTTCAAGACCCACGGAGGATACTCAGCTTGGAAACAGTGTTTCAAGCTCTCTTGCGGCAAGAGTGGGCGGTGCAAACTCATGGGGTGCCGATTATTTTGTGAGCCTACATACCAATGCTTCGGTGAATCCGCAGGCAAGCGGAACAGAGGTGCTGGTTTATAGCCAATCATCGCCTGCATACGAGCTTGCAAGAAGCGTTCTTGAGCAGCTTCGGCTTTCAACGGGACTTCGCAGCCGAGGCGTGGTCACAAGACCGGGACTATATGTTCTCCGTAAGACCGCAATGCCTGCAATCCTTGTTGAAATGGGATTTATTACAAATCCAGAAGATGCTTCGCTGATGGTAAATTCTCCCGAGCTTTTCGCAAGAGGAATAGCAGACGGAATAATTGACTTTGTGAGGAGAAGCGTTCCCTCATTTTCTCCCGTTCAAGAAAATGCAGAATTGCTAGGGGAGCTTGAAAACAATTCGGGAGAGGTTAAGGATGAGGAGGATCAGATTTATGATGCAGACGAAAATTTTGAAGCTTTTATAGCTGAAAACAGTGGAATGGGAAGTCTTAAGCTTCAAGCCTTCAGAGGAGAGCAGGCGTTTCCCGTTTCGGGGGTATCTGCCCGTATAAGCCGAAAAATCGGCGATTCATATTATATTTTTTTTGAGGGAGAAACCGACGAGAGCGGAATTATTGATGGTATCGAGCTTCCTGCGCCGCCAATCGAAAATTCCACCGAATACGGAAGACCAAATAAAGCGGCAATATATATTTTGTCGGCAAAAAAGAAAGGCTATGATACCATCGAGCGTGAGATAGAGATATATGACAAGATAAAAACCATTCAGCCACTGAGAATGACTCAAAGATATGGAGGTATTTATGGCACTTCCGATAATTCCTGATTTTATAACCGTTCATCTCGGAGAACCGAGCGATTCTACGGCACCAAATGTTACAGTCCCTTTCATTGACTATATAAAAAACACTGCATCATCCGAAATATATCCCACATGGCCCGAGGCTGCCCTCAGAGCCAATATTTACGCTCAGATTTCATTTGCACTCAACAGAGTTTTTACCGAGTACTACAGAAGCCGTGGCTATGATTTTGACATAACAAATTCAACTCGCTATGATCAGTCATTTGTGAGAGGCCGTGACATTTTTGATAATATCAGTCTTATAGTTGACGATATTTTCAATGATTATATCGTTCGTGCGGGGCAGGTTCAGCCGCTTTTTGCCCAATATTGTGACGGTATAGAGGTACAATGTAATGGACTTTCCCAATGGGGAACAGTATCTCTTGCAAATGAGGGGCTCACTCCCTATGAGATCCTCAAAAGATACTATGGAGATGACATAAATCTTGTTTTCAATGCCCCGACCACAAGAGCCTTGCCCTCGTATCCCGGAGTTCCTCTGCGGCTCGGTGCTTCAAGCGAGGATGTCAGGACTATTCAAAGACAGCTTAACAGAATAGGAGTAAATTATCCGGCAGTGACTCCGAGGCTGAATGCTGATGGAATCTTCAATACCGCCACAGAGGAGGCAGTAAAGAGCTTTCAGAGGATATTTAACCTCACTCCCGACGGAATTGTCGGTAAAGCAACATGGTATAAAATAAAATCAATTTTCAATGCAGTGAAGGGGCTTGCGGAGCTTCAGAGCGAGGGGCTTACAATTGAAGATATAGACAGAATTTATCAGACCGAGCTTGCTCTAGGAGATGAAGGAACGCAGGTAAGAGCACTTCAATATTATCTTGCTGTTATCGGATATTTTGATGACGAGATACCGCAGGTGCGCCTTACGGGAATATTTGATGCGGCAACCGAAAATGCCGTCAGAGCCTTTCAATCTCAAAAGGGGCTTACTACCGACGGAATCGTTGGAAGAAACACATGGAATGCCATAACAGAAAGTTATCTGCGCATAATAACATCCCTTCCACCCGAGTATTCAAATGTTGCAGCGGAGATATACCCCGGTAGAGTGCTTTCAAACGGGATTTCCGGGGAGGATGTTCGCAGGCTTCAAACATTTATAAATCTTGCCTCGGAGAATTATTCATATATTCCTCGCCTTACGGTTGACGGCTCATTCGGAAACGCAACGGAGAATGCCGTGAGAATAATTCAGGAAAGAAATTCAATTCCCGTAAGCGGAATCGTAGGCCCGGTGACTTGGTATGCAATAATCCGTCTTGCACAGCTTGAATAGAGTAAAAATTTACAAAATATTTATACATTTTTACCGCCTGTATGTTACAATAAAATCAGACAAAAGCGTTTTTGTCTGAACTATAAAACCGAAAGGCGGGGAAATTATGAAAAAATTATTATCAATCGCTCTATCTCTTTTTATGCTCGTTTCACTTCTATTGCTTTCTTCCTGCCTTGGCGGTAACACGGCAGAGACAACGGATAGTGTAAGTACCGCACCCCGTGATGAACCTTTTTGCATCCTTACTTATGATGTTGGTTTGGAACCTTATCCCATAGAAGAGGAGAAAATTGATTACGGCGGATATGAATTTAAAATTCTCAATTCTTTCGAGAGCAATGATATGTG
This sequence comes from Clostridia bacterium, assembly GCA_017517035.1. Taxonomy (GTDB): domain Bacteria; phylum Bacillota; class Clostridia; order Oscillospirales; family CAG-272; genus SIG710. The sequence continues at coordinate 29,924 of JAFXAN010000031.1, read as the reverse complement.
TATTTATCTTGACCCCGATATGACGGGTGAGATACTTGATGATTGCTGTTTTGAGAGAAATTTGATTGCGGAAAATAAATTCAATATTTTAATAAGCGAGGAAAGAAAGCCATATGATGAGCTTGCTGACTATGCAAGGTCGATAATTCTTGCGGATGAAGCTCTTTATGATGCGATGTATATTCCGATAAATGAGCTGACACCGCTTATTTCCGAGAATCTTTTTCACGACCTTTTGAGTATTGATGAGCTACATATTGAAAATATTTGGTGGGATCAGCAGACTATCATCAAAAATATCCTCGATGACAAGCTTTTCTTTGCTACAAGCGATCTTCATGCAATGGCATTTGAGCGCAGCAAATGTATGTTTTTTAATGAGGATATGCTCATGGAAATGGGACTCAGCATATCTTATGAAGATGTTTTTTGGGGGAACTTCACATTTGATCTTATGAAAAGATACTGTTCAGCGGTGTCTGATTTGAATTATTCCATTGCCGTACCCGATTATGCACCGTCTCTTATGGCAGATGCAATGCAAGCGGAGCTTCTCACAAGAGATGATTATGGAAGATATCAGTTTACTGCCGATTCCGATAAGAACTTCAAATCGACATGGAATATGCTAAAGAGCTTTTTCGGTGAAAACGCTGACAAAATATCACGGAACGGAGAAGAGAGGGAAGTGTTCAAGGAAGGCCGCTCACTTTTCCTTATAGATGAGCTGAATTTTGCCCGTGAGCTGAAAAACAGCATGGATTCATTCGGAATACTTCCGTTGCCTAAATATGACAAAAATCAAGAGACATATGAAGCACCGTATAGCAGTGATTGTCTTGCTTTTTGTATACCGAGAACAAATGACGAGCTTGAAAGAACAGGAGTTATCGTCGATTATCTGACCTATGAATCCTATGCCGAGTTTATGCCGAGATATTATGATGTAACAGCACCGAAAAAATCACCTTTAAGAGAATATGTTATAGATGTTCTTGCACTGCTAAGAGGTTGCAGAAGCATTGAGGCGGCAAATGCTTACGGATGGTATGACGGTGTTTTGACAGAGCTTGATATGATGCTTGAAAATAATACCGAGCTTGATGATGTTCTGGCATCGCATAAAGAGAAAATAGTTTCCGCCATTGAAAAAACATATAATGAATATCCCGAATAAAACCAAAACGGCTGAGCAACGCTCAGCCGTTTTGAATATTAATAAACAGGAATTTAGTGAACAGTCAGATAGTGGTGAAATCATCCTTTAGCGTTTCCAGATCCTTCGCTATGCTCAGGATGACAAGTGGAAGAGGGCATACCTTCATCCTAACTCGTCATTCTGAGCGTAGCGAAGAATCTATTAGCATTAACGGAGGACAAACCCACAACTGTCATTTATAACTCACCGATAAATTACTGTTTGAAAAAGGGCTATCTTGATGATAGCCCTTAAAGTTATTCAAGTATTCCCGCAAAGCTATGCTCGGCAGAGGTGCAGTTTGTGCGCTTTCCGTATTTTGAGCATCTTCCCATTGAAGATTCTATGCGGAGAAGTCGGTTATATTTTGCAACTCTCTCACTTCTGCAAGGCGCACCCGATTTAATATATTCCGCATTGAGTGCAACAGCAAGATCGGCAATAGTGGTGTCCTCTGTCTCACCGCTTCGATGGGAGATAATGAATTTATAGCCGTTTTCATTTGCAAGTCTTATAGTGTTCAGCACCTCGGTGAGAGTACCGATCTGATTGGGTTTTATAAGAATGGAATTTGCATATCCGTCATTTATTCCATCGCGGAGACGCTTCTCGTTTGTAACGAAAAGATCGTCGCCAACAAGCATTATCTTGTTCCCAAGCTCATGCGTCAGCTTTTTCCAACCCTCATAATCCTCTTGATCAAGTCCATCCTCAATGGAGAAAATGGGGTAGGTGGAAGTCAGCTTTTTCCACCTTTCGATAAGCTCATCGCTGCTATAGGAATTTCCGTGTCCCGAGAGCTTGTATTTTCCTCCCTCGGTGTACCATTCGCTTGCCGCCGCATCAATGGCTATCTTAACCGAATCTGTGTTGTTCCCCGATTTTTCGATCGCCTCGCAGATAAGCTCAAAGGCTTCATCGTCACCCGCAAGATTAGGGGCATATCCGCCCTCGTCACCGACCGTTGTACCGTAGCCGTTTTTAAGCAGAAGCTCACCCAGCTTGTGATATACCTCGCTTCCGATGCGCATCGCATCCGCAAAGGATTTTGCTCCAATGGGGGCGATCATAAATTCCTGGATATCCACATTGTTTGAGGCGTGCGCTCCGCCGTTTAAAATATTCATCATGGGAACGGGAAGTCTGCTTGCGGCAAGACCTCCGAGATAACGGTAGATCGGCATATGGAATGAATTTGCAGCGGCTCTTGCAGATGCAAGCGAGACTGCAAGGATCGCATTTGCTCCTATATCCGATTTGTCGGGAGTTCCGTCAAGCTCGATCATGGTGTGGTCGATCTCCGCCTGCTCTGTGGCACAAATTCCGGCAATGGCGGGGGAGATCAGCTTTCCCACATTGCAGACCGCATCGAGAACTCCTTTTCCGTTATATCTTTTCTCATCACCGTCTCTTCTTTCATGCGCCTCGAAAATTCCCGTTGATGCGCCCGAAGGAACACTTGCAACTCCAACCGTTCCGTCATTTAAAATCACGGTTGCCTCAACTGTCGGATTGCCTCTTGAATCGAGTATCTCTCTTGCTACAGCTCTTGAAATCTGAACCTTATTCATCCTAAACATCCTTTCGTTTTTTTTACAAAAATATTATTGTCTATAAAGCGGAAGAATATTCCGCAGATAAATAATCTTTTATTGCGGCAAACAGTGTTAATGCCAATGCTTTTCGGTAATTTTCGTCAAGAAGCAGAGCTTCCTCCTCCGGATTTGAGAGAAATCCGCATTCAATGAGGATCGAATCGCAGACAGCTCTGTCAAGAAGATAGATTGAGGAATTTGCTTCCTTTGTTTTTCTGTTATTATCGTTTTGAAGGGTTTCTCTCACAAGATTTTGCACCGTGTCTGCAAGACGGCGGCTGCCTTCAGTATTTTTTGAATACCACACCTGAAGTCCTTTGTATCTTGCATCCCCGAAAGCATTCATATGTATGCTGACAAAAACAGCATTCGGGTTGCTTTTTGCAATATCCAGCCTTGCACGGAGGTCAAGGGATTTTTTGCGTCCCATATAATCCGCATTTCTGTCATAGAGCAGGATATCCTCGGTTCTTGTCATTATAACCTTTATTCCCGATGAGCGGAGCATATCGGCAATTTTTTCGGCAATATCAAGATTAAGCTCCTTTTCAAGTGAGCCTCCCTTGCCGCTTGCCCCCCCATCCTCACCGCCGTGCCCCGCATCTATTATGACGGTGGGCAAAAGAGTAATTGCATCAGCATCTAAAATGGCAGGTTTTTCTTTGATACTCTTGAAACAAAAAACGGATATAAATATCAAAATAGCGCCAACAAGTGCAAGAATCAGCGAAAAAATGGCAAAGGACATGGCGAAGCGCAAAGGAGTTTGTTTGCTTCTATTTCTTGATAACATATCTACCTCCGAGAGCGTACTTTTATTTAATCTTACGCTTCTCGGAGGAAGAAAATGAATTAATTTATTATTCAATATCAAATTCTGCGATAAGACCGTCGAAAATGATTCTGTATCTGCCGGCAGGGAGCGGAGCAAAAAGTCCAAGATGGAAATTCATTTCAATATAATTTCTTGAAGATTTGTATCCAACATCGGGAAAATATACCTCTTCCAACCATGGAATCAATTTCCACTTGCCGTCAACCAAGGCGTGTAAATCAAAAAATTTGCCGTATTCGAGAAGTTCATAGTTATCGTTGTGTATGATTCCGTAGGCAGTCAGATCGTCAAACCTTTTGATTTCCAGCGAAACTCCCTCTTTTTTATCGAGTGAATCATAATGGGCAGTAGGTTTAATAACTGCGTCCGGCATAAAATCGCCTGCCCATTTCCCATTGTTATCAGCCGCAAGGCGCAGACCGGGAAAACTGTTGCGAAGCTCCGATTCTTCGAGCTCCAAGGGAAAATCCTTTTCCATGAGAGCGGCAAAATCATAATCAAATTTATAGACCTCTCCGTCCTGCGTGAGCAAATATCCATTTGAAAACAGAGCATGGAATGCAACCTCATTCTCCGGATCAAGCTCAAGTCCGTATATTGGGAATTTTATTTTATCGTGGGAAAAATTTTCAATCTTTTCGGAGGGGGTATTCCTCAGACTGTTCATAATTTCATCCAGCAGCTTCACTTCTTTTGAGACATCTCTGCGAAGATACGGAACAGTAAGCTGATGTTTACCGTCATATGAGGCTATTTCGATTGATTGAGTTTTTTCCGGTAGTGGAAAAAATTCATTTGCATCGTATCTCGGTGCTTTTTCTTTGCAGGAAATGAGCGAGATAAGAAGGATGAAGAGCGAAAGGGCAGTGATGATCTTTTTCATAAATAACCTCCTGTGTTTTTGCTAAAAAACAGAGCTGAAATGCACCTTGGCAAATCAGCTCCGTTTGAAATTACTTTGTATATATTCCGATTCCAACGCCGCTGTCCCAGGTTCTGTAGGGGCAAACGGGGATATTGCCAACGGTCATAATAGTGCAGATGCCGTTCTGCTCTGTGAAGCCTGAATTTCCGGCAGTTCCGATAACATCACCGAGGGCAACAAGATCTCCGACATTTGTTTTGATCTCGTCAAGATGCAGATACCATGTCTTAAGACCCATTCCGTGGTCGATGACAACCATTCTGCCTGCGTATGTGGAAATACCTGCGCAAACGACCTTTCCTGCGTTTGCGGCGGGAATATTCGTTCCCTTTGCGATCTTCCATTCAACGCCGATGTTTCTGTATTCCTCCTTGGTTGAGGAAACTGTTCTGTAAAGACCGAATCCTGCGGTGATCTTTGCCTTCATAGCCTTCTGACCCTCATAGTCGGTGAAGCTTTCGGTGAAATATTTTGTAGCCTCGCTCTGTGAGCAGATGGAAGCGAAAAGCTCGTCAAATTCCGCAAGAGATGTTTCATTTCTTGTGTTTTCGGCAATGAGCTTGCTGACCTTATGTGTGTTTGTTCTGAACTTCTTTGCAGAAATCTCAAGATTTATCTCCTGAGAAACAGAGCCATAAGAAAGGGTAAATACATAAGAGCCGGCGGAAAGCTCATAATGAAGCGGAACGAATGCGATAACATGATCGCCCTCTGCATAGAATGTGGGTGTATAACCGATTGAAGGGCTACTTGTGAATCTCACCTTTGCGGGGTCTGCAATATTATAGCCTGTAATTGCAACGAAATCACCGGGCTGAACTCCTTCGCTCTCTCCGATGAAGAATTCAGCGCCTGCAATGAGCTTTGTTCTGAAATTATATGTTGCCTCGCCGTAGAAATCTCTTGTGTTGTCCTCATACCAGGATGCCTTCACCATGAAAGTGAGATCGGAATCGGTATCGAAGGTAAGAGTGGTGAGATCGTCTGTTGAGCCGTCATAGATAAGTGTTGAGTTTTTATCGTAAACCTTGATGGTATAAAGGTCAGCCTTTGCGCTGAAATCAAGGTCAAGACCGCCTTCCATTTCGTATGTTATAAGCTCCTCTGTTGTTCTAAAGCCGGAGAGGGGACTATATTTTTCGCCATCAAGCTTATAATTCCAGCTTACGCTTGTTGGAACGATGCTCTCGCCTGCTGTATTTTTGAGGATCGGAAGCGTATCCTCTGAGAAAAGAGAAAGAGCATAGGGCGTTTTGAGGAATTGGTTTACATCGGTGGTCTTAAGCTGATATACAGTTCCGTCGGGAAACTCTGCATAGCTGAGCGCACCCTCTGTGTTGAGATAATATTTATAGTCCTCCGCAACATTTCCGCTGTGGAATGTGACTTTATAGAAAGCTTTGCCCACAAGAGGCTCGGGAAGCTCCGCAACCTTTGTTGCATTTGTGTTCATCGTTACGAAAAAGCTGACAAGGTCGCCTTCTTTGTTTGTTTTTGCAACAGTGTAAGATTGACCTGCAAGGTCGGCAATGTCGATTTTTTCAACGAAGCTGTTTGAAATAGGTGCATTTTGCGTTGTGATATAGCTTGCGATGGCTATATATGTAGGGATGAAAAGAAGCAGAACGCAAAGCACCGAAATTATGGTTTTTTTCATGATTATTTCTCCCGAATTTTCAAATTTACAAAATTATTTATTATATTATACATTATTTTTGGCTCAAGGTCAAGGGGGAAGAGGGATTTTGTTGTGATAAATGATGTTGAATGTTAGCTTTAGCACAGCGCAAAGCTTTTTCAAACAGTAATTTAGCGGTGAGTGAAAACGAAATTTGTAGGGGCGATCATTGATCGCCCGAAAAAACAAACGGCGTAAAATAACGATATTTTGAACTGTTTATGAGACGGGCGATCAATGATCGCCCCTACGGATTACGGCTTCGACTGTTCGACAAATTACTGTTTCTCTATAACATCCCTTATAATTTTTGAAGCCATGAGAAGTCCTGCGGAGGCGGGGACAAAGGCGGTGCTGCCGGGGGTGCGCTCTCCTGTTTTTATCGGCTTTTCCTTTGAAAAAACAACGGTCAAATGATTTATCCCCATTTTGCGTAGCGAGATTCTGACGCTTTTTGCCAGAGGGCAATATTCTGTTTTTGAAATGTCGCTTATCTCAAGTCTTGATGGGTCAAGCTTGTTACCCGTTCCCATTGATGAAATGATTTCCGTACCGCATTCCTTTGCTCTTCTGATCAGCTCAAGCTTTGATGGCAGAGAATCTATAGCATCCGCAATATAATCGTATTTTTCGAGAGGGAAAAGGTCTGCATTATCGGCACTGTAGAACACATCGTAAGCTTTTATATCAAGTTCAGGATTTATATCGAGAAGCCTTTCCCTCATAATATCTACCTTTTTTTGACCTATTGTGGAATGAAGTGCAATTATCTGACGGTTAAGATTTGACGGAGAAACCACATCGTTATCAAAAATGTCGATATGTCCAACTCCGCTTCTTGCAAGCGCCTCGCAGAGATGACCGCCAACGCCTCCGACACCGAAAACAGCAACATGGCAGTCCTTTAATTTGTTTATTTTATCCTCGCCAATCACCATGGCAAGTCTCTGAAGTTCATCAATTTTCATTTTTGTCTCCTAAGATGTTATATAATAATTATAATAAATTTTTAGGAATAAATCAAGTAATTTCTTTACATTTACGAAAAAATGTTGTATAATATATCTTTGATAGTATTTTTAGCGCAAAGGAGCGTTTTTTATGAAGCTTGAAGAAAAGAAGATTTCATCAAAGGAGGTCTTTGATGGCAAGGTAATAAATGTAACGGTTGATGCGGTTGAGCTTCCAAATGGAGCAGAAGGTGTTCGTGAGATCGTTCATCACCGTGGGGCGGTGTGCGTTCTTCCTCTGACAGATGACGGAGATGTTATATGCGTTCGCCAGTTCCGCTATGCACACGGTGAGGTGCTTCTTGAAATTCCTGCGGGAAAGCTGGAGGAGGGCGAGCATGATCACCGTGCAGCGGCTCTCCGTGAGCTTAGCGAGGAAACTGGAGCGGAATGCAGTGAGCTTATTTATCTGGGCAAGCTTTATCCATCTCCTGCAATCTTCACCGAGGTCATCCATATGTATCTTGCAAGAGGTCTTACATTTGGCGAAACTCATCCCGATGATGACGAATTTCTCGAGATCGAAAGAATACCTCTTGAAAAGCTGAAGGATATGGTCATGAGAGGCGAGATTTATGACGCAAAAACGCAGATCTGCGTTATGCGTGCATATCTTGAAAAAGGGAAATGATATCAAAAAAGAGAACTTGGCTTGATATAATTATCATTGCCATTGCGCTTGTGATCTCTGCGCTTCTTATCGGACTGAAATTTCTGCCTTCCGAGGGGGATCTGACACTTTCGGTGATATCGGAGGGAGGCGAGAGCGAATATTCTCTCTCGGAGAATAGGGAGATCGAGCTTATGTCAAACGGCATTTCCTTGATTATTAGGATCGAGAACAGTTCTGCCTATATTTTAAGCTCAGAATGTCCGAACGGAATTTGCATGAAGCAGGGAAGAGCAAAAAGAGCGGGGGACACGGTCGTTTGTGCGCCTGCCGGTGTTGCGCTTATCATAAAGAGTGGAGGTGTGTCTCATGGCGATGCGGTTGCAGGTTAAGGAAAATAAGGTCCGCATTCTTGTGAGATGCGCTTTGCTGCTTTGCATTGCAATGGTGCTTTCCTATCTTGAAAATATTCTTGTGCTTCGCTTTGCACTTCTTCCGTTTATGAAGATAGGACTTGCAAATATCATCGTAACTCTTGCTTTTTTTGAGCTTTCAACCTCGGAAGCATTTGCCGTTTCCTCCATGAGAGTTATCATAATGGGCGTTCTTTTCGGAAGCATGATCTCCTTTTTCTATTCGGCAATGGGGGCGTTTTTTGCCTTTGGCGGACTTTTTCTATCGAAATGGCTCGGAAAAAGAGTGAGCTATATCGGAACATCCGTCATTTGCGCATGCCTTCACAATCTTGGACAGGCGGTGGTTGCGGCTTTGTTTTTCGGTTTAAGGGTTGCTTCATTTTGTCTGCCCTATCTGCTCATTTTCGGAGCTGTTTTCGGCACTTTTACGGGCATACTTCTGAACTTTATTTCTCAAAAATACAAAAAGGTGATTTCAAAATGAAAAAGATTTTTTCGGTTGTGTTTTGTTTACTTGCGCTCATGCTTTTTCTCGCTTCATGCGAGCCGAAGGAGACATATGCCGAGGCGACATTTGTTGCCATGGATACGGTGATAAATATAAGGATCGCAGAGGATGAATATGACGAGGCGGCGATGCTTGCGGGATGTGAAAAAATAGTTAAGGACATCGAGAGTGTTATTTCAAAGACCGTGGAGGGCAGCTTTACCGATCATACCAACGACGATGTTGGTCTTGTCATCAATATTGATCCTGTTTTTGAAGAGGTCATATCGCTTTCACTTGAATATTCGGCACTGACGGGGGGTGATTTTGACATAACCGTAGGTGCACTGAAGGAGCTTTGGGAGAGCTGCGCTCTTGAGGGCAGAGAGCCTTATGAGGGCGAGATCGCATTGAAGCTTGAAGCGGTGGGGTATGATATGCTTGCCATCGAGGAAAATTCTCTGAAAAAAGAGAAAAATGATATCAGAATAGACCTTGGTGCCGTCGGAAAGGGATATGCGGCGCAAAAAGTCTGCGATTATCTCACAGAATCGGGGGCGAAAGGTGCTATTATGTCCTTTGGCGGCAATGTTGCGCTTATGGGAGCAAAAAAGAGTGGAAAGCCTTATGTTGTGGGTATAAAAGACCCGAAAAACACAAGCGATGTCGTTGGATATCTTTCTCTTGAAGGCGGGTTTGTTTCGGTTTCGGGAGACTATGAAAGATATATCGAGATCGGAGATAAAAAATACAATCATATCATTGATCCCGTAAGTGGAAGACCCTCCGAGAGTGACATACATTCGGTTTCGGTCATATGTGACGACGGTGCTCTTGCGGATGCTCTTTCCACAGCACTTTTCGTTATGGGAAAGGATAAGGCACTTGAGTTTTATAACAGCAAGACGGTAGATTTTGAGGCGGTCATAATTACCGATGACGGAATTTTCATGACCGACGGAATTAAGGAAAAATATAAAGCAAAATAATTTTTTGAGGATAAAAAGTGAACCTTTGTGATTCGATTGTATGTTCTTTGTAAAAGTTTTCTATTGACTAAAGTGCTAATTAATGTTATAATGTAATGTATTATTATTTTTTAAGGAATTTTGGAAAATGTCGGAAAATATTTCTGAAAAACGAATAAACAGCCTTGTGCCTCCACATGAGATGGAAAAGGCTTTCGGTTTCATCCGAAAAATGCGTGCTCTTAATGAAAAGCGTGCTCTTGAAACGGGGACTGATCTTAAGGCTCATGTGCTTACCTTCGGATGTCAGCAAAACGAGGCAGATAGCGAAAAGCTTGCGGGAATGGCTCGCTCCATGGGATATGAGATAACATCAGAGCCGGAGAGGGCAGATCTTATATTGGTCAATACCTGCGCTGTCAGAGAACACGCCGAGCAAAAGGCGCTTTCGATCATCGGGCAGTTCAAGCATCTGAAAAATAAAAAAAGCACTCTTATGATCGGTGTTTGCGGCTGTATGGTTACTCAAAAGCATCGCTCGGAGGAGATAAGACGAAGCTATCCTTATGTGGATTTCATCTTCGGAACATCAAGTCTCCACCGTATGCCGCAGCTTCTCTATGAAAAAACAGTTAAGGGAAAGAGGCTCTTTGCTCCCGACGAAGATGAATATCTTGTTGCCGAAGGGCTTAATATCGAGAGAGCAAGTGATTACCGTGCATGGGTCAGTATCATGTATGGCTGCAACAATTTCTGCTCATACTGCATAGTGCCATATGTGAGAGGCAGAGAGAGAAGCCGCAGAATGGAGGATATTGTCACAGAGGTCGAGGAGCTTGCTGAAAAGGGATATAAAGATATAACTCTGCTGGGGCAGAATGTCAATTCCTATGCAAAGGGTATGGAATATGATTTTGCCGATCTGCTTGACCGTCTTGCTAAAATCGAGGGAGATTTCAAGCTCCGCTTTATGACGAGCCACCCGAAGGATGCTTCGAGAAAGCTTATCGACACCATGGCAAAGCATGATAAGATCGCAAAGCATTTTCATCTCCCGCTCCAATCGGGTAGTGACGCAATGCTGAAGGCTATGAACCGCCATTATGACAAGGCACAGTACCTTGACACCGTGCGGTATATCAGAGAAAAAATGCCCGATATTGCAATCACCACCGATATTATCGTCGGTTTTCCGGGCGAGACAGAGCAGGATTTCAAGGATACTCTCGATATGCTTCGTGAGGTTCGCTATGACATGATCTTTTCGTTCATTTATTCTCCCAGAAAGGGAACTCCGGCTTCCGAAATGGAGCAGATCGACGAAAAGGTAAAGGGCGAGAGATTTTCAAGGCTTCTTGAGGTTCAGAATCAAATATCTCTCGAAAAGAATCTGCCCTTTGTGGGCAAAACGGTTTCCGTGCTCTGTGACGGTGTGAGCAAAAATAATGATGCGCTCCTCAGCGGCAGAACAGAGGGAAACAAGATAGTTTTCTTTGAGGGCGATGCTACAGACGAAGGAAAATATCTGAATATAAAAATTGACCGTGCCGAGGCTTTTGCCCTATACGGTGAAAAAATAAAATAATAAAGAAACAGGAGAAAAGAAAAATGGAAATTATGGATATTGCCGTTATGCTCGGCGAAGCAATAAAGGGTGATGAAAGGATGACAAGGCTCAATGCGGCAAAGGACGCATATGATCAGGATGTGGATCTCAATAAGTCGATGATGGAATATGATGTTCAGCAGAAAGCACTTCAGTATGAATATGAGAAGGCTGAAAAGGATATGGATCTTATTGGGAAGATACAGGCGAAAATCGACGAGCTTTATAAGAAGATCACAGCAAATCCCGTTTTCAACGAGCTTGATGCGGCTCAGGCAGATGTAAATGCACTCATGAACGAGGTGAATCAGACCATCACAATGACAATTACAGGTGTCGATCCCTCCTGCACACACGATTGCAGCACCTGCAGCGGCTGCCACTGATCTTAATTTTAAAAAAAGGGGAAAAATGCCATGACTCCGATGATGGAGCAGTATTTTGAAATAAAAAATCAATATAAGGACTATCTTCTCTTTTACCGTCTCGGAGATTTTTACGAGATGTTTTTTGAGGATGCAAAAACTGCCTCAAGAGAGCTTGATCTGACCCTCACCGGAAGAGATTGCGGTGAGGCTGAACGCGCGCCTATGTGCGGAGTGCCATTCCATTCATCGGAGGGGTATATCGGAAAGCTCATTGAAAAGGGCTATAAGGTGGCGATCTGCGAGCAGACCGAGGATCCTGCCGAGGCAAAAGGGCTTGTTCGCCGTGAGGTCGTCAGAGTTGTAACTCCGGGAACGCTCCTTGAAACAAACCTCTTAAATGACAGGCAGAATAACTATCTCTGCACCGTTTATATCGGTGAATTTGAATGCGGCATCAGCTTTGCGGATATTTCAACCGCCCAGGTCTATGCAACCTCCTTTAGCGGAGATGATATGCAGGGACATATAAAAAATGAGATAGGCACATATGGTCCGAGTGAAGTCATTTTCAATATTAGTCTTGCAAAAGCTCCCGATATGGAAAATTTTCTCCATGAGAGATCAGGTGCTCTCATTGGAGATAATCAGCCATACCGTTTTGAATATGCGGATGCCCTTGGTGCTATCGAGGCGCAGTTCGGTGCTGATACCCTTGAGAGGATAAAGGGTGAAAAGGCAATGGCTTGCGCAGTTGGTGCGCTTCTCGGCTATATCAGAGAAACTCAGAAGGGCGATATCTCCTATATCAAGGAGCTTAATATTTATGGTGACGATCAGTATCTTCAGATGGATCTTAACACAAGACGAAATCTGGAGCTTACCGAAACTATGCGCACAAAAGAGAAAAAGGGTTCGCTTCTCTGGGTACTGGATAAGACACAGACGGCAGCAGGCGCAAGAATGCTCCGCAAATGGATAGAAAACCCCTTGCTTTCCACAAAGAAAATTCTTCGCCGTCAAAGTGCGGTGAGGGAATTTTATGATAATTTTATGCTCCGTGAGGAGACGAGCGTTCTTCTCTCGGATGTTCTCGACCTTGAAAGACTTATTTCTAAGATCGTTTACGGAACGGCAAATGCAAAGGATCTGCGTGCCGTTGCGAATACTCTAAAAATCATTCCCGAGCTTCGTAATCTTCTTTCTTCCTGCGAGAGCGATGAGCTTAAGAGACTTATGAGTGAGCTTGATGACCTTTCGGATGTCAGAGAGAAGATAGATGTTTCTATCGTCGATGACCCTCCTTTCTCTGTTCGCGACGGAGGAATGATAAGAGAGGGCTATAGCGAGGATGTTGACTATCTGCGCTCGGTCATGACAGACGGAAAGAGCTGGATAACAAAGATCGAGAACGAGGAAAGAGAGCTTACTGGTATCCCCAAGCTAAAGATAAGCTATAATAAGGTTTTCGGGTATTATATCGAGGTCACAAAATCCTATATGGATATGGTTCCCGATAGGTATATCAGAAAGCAAACTCTCGCAAATTGCGAGAGGTACATAACACAGGAGCTAAAGGACACGGAAGCGACTATTCTCGGTGCTGCGGATAAAATTTGCAGCCTTGAATATGACCTTTTCCAAGCCGTCCGTGCATTTGTTGCCGAAAACAGCGAGAGAATACAGAAAACGGCGGCAACACTTGCAACAATTGATGTTTATATGTCTCTCGGAACTGTTGCGGCTCGCAATAAATATGTTTGTCCATATATTGACGACAGCGATTCCATTATGATAAAGGACGGAAGACATCCGGTGGTTGAACAGTTCGTAAAGGACACATATTTTGTCCCCAATGATGTGGATCTTGACTGCCGAACAAAGCGTCTGATGCTTATAACAGGTCCTAATATGGCGGGTAAATCCACATATATGAGACAGGTTGCGCTTATCACCGTTATGGCGCAGATAGGTTCATTTGTTCCTGCCTCGGATGCAAGTATCGGCATCGTTGATAAGGTGTTCACCCGTGTGGGAGCTTCGGATGATCTTGCATCGGGACAGTCCACTTTTATGCTTGAAATGAACGAGGTGGCTTATATCCTCAAAAACGCAACAAAGCGTTCTCTCATCGTTTATGATGAGATCGGAAGAGGAACGAGCACTTTTGACGGCATGAGTATTGCCCGTGCCATTGCCGAATTTACAAATTCTAAAAAAATAGGCGCAAAAACACTTTTTGCAACTCATTATCATGAGCTTACAACTCTTGAGGATGAATTTGAGGGCATAGTCAATTACAATATTGCGGCGAAAAAGAGAGGCGACAGCATCACCTTCCTTCGCAAAATTGTCAAAGGCTCAACAGACGATAGCTACGGAATTGAGGTTGCAAAGCTTGCGGGGCTTCCGAATGAAGTTATCAAGCGAGCAAAGGAGGTTCTTGCCACCATCGAAAAGACCTCTGTAAATCTCCGAACAAGCGAGAGGGCAGAGGAAAAGCTTGATTTTGAAGAGGAGACCACCATCAGCTTTGAGGAATGCCTGCGCGATCAGGCGATCGAGGAGCTGAAGGCGATTGATCTCAATACAGTTTCACCATATGAAGCAATGCAGCTTCTCTTTGAAATACAAAGGAAGCTTAAGTAATAAAAGGAGGGTTTGTCATGGGAAAAATAAATGTACTTAGCTTTGCTGTGGCAAATCTTATTGCCGCAGGCGAGGTCGTTGACCGTCCAAGCTCTGTTATAAAGGAGCTTATGGAAAATTCCATAGATGCCGGAGCAACTACGATAACGGTTGAGATCCAAAAGGGCGGCACCACCTTTATGCGTGTTTCGGATAACGGATGCGGAATAGAGCCTGAGGATCTGCCAACGGCACTGCGCCGCCATGCAACGAGTAAAATAAGGGATGCAGAGGATCTTGATGCCATTATGTCACTCGGATTCAGAGGCGAGGCACTTGCCGCAATATCTTCTGTTGCAAATGTGAGGATCATCTCAAAGGTTCGTGAGAATCAAACTGGAGCAATGATAGAATCCCATGGCGGAAATGTTGTGGGGGTCACCGAGAGAGGTGCTTCCGACGGAACGACTATCATAGTCGAGGATCTTTTCTTCAATGTTCCCGCAAGAAGAAAGTTTCTAAAGAAGGACTTGACGGAGGCTATGGCGGTTTCTGCTGCCGTTGAAAAAATTGCGTTGTCCCATCCGGAAATTGCTATCAAATTCATCTCGGACGGAACACTTCGTCTCGAAACAACGGGCGACGGAAAGGCTATGAGCGCAATATATTCAGTTTTCGGCAGAGATTTCGCATCAAAGCTTTTAAAGGTTGAGAGCGCAGGGGAAAATATCAAGGTCAGCGGATATGTGGGGCGCTCGGATAATGTGAGAGCCAACAGAAATTACCAGAATTTCTTTATAAACGGCAGATTTGTCAAGAGCAAGACCGCAATGGCGGCGATAGAACAGGCTTATTCCTCATATATTCCGCCTGAAAAATTCCCATGCTGCGTGCTTTTTATTGATATCGACCCGAGAACGGTTGATGTAAATGTTCATCCTGCAAAGCTTGAGGTTAAATTCTCAAACGAAAAGCCTGTTTTTGAGAGCATATATTATGCGGTCAGAAACACTCTTGAGAGCAATATCACAAGACCCTCTGTTCAGCTTCAGAACGGACATATTTCATCGGCAGAATACAGAAATATGGCAACGGGCAGAGTTTCGGGCATGAGAAATGCCGAAGAAGCACAAAAAAAACAAAATCCCTTGGCGGCTTTTGTTCCCATCGAGGACAAAAGCGTACCAAAGGCAGAGCAGACACGGTATGAAACGGGAATTTCAGCCGCCGATAAATTCGGACTCTCCATGAATTTTCCTAAAAAAGAAAGTATACCACCAAAAGCGGAAGAGCCTATAATTTCCCTGCCGAATGTTCTTAAACAGGACAGCTTTAAAAAGCCAGCGGATGAAATTTCGCCACCGCTTCCAAAAGAGGAGATCAGAGCGGAAAACACAAGGCATGAGATCCTTCCGGGTGAAGTAAGACCCACAAAAAAGGCTGAAGCTTTACCGCAAGAGCAGAAGAGGGAAGAGAGGACGATTCCACCGTATAGAATTATCGGTGAAGCATTCAATTCCTATGTTTTTATCGACCTTGGAGAAAAAATGCTGATTATTGATAAGCATGCGGCACATGAACGCATAATTTTCGAGCAGTTCAAGGAGATAATGCAAAAGCGTGAGCAGGCTTCCCAGCTTCTGATGCTTCCTATCGAAATAAGCCTCGGAAGAGATGAATGCGCCGCACTTGATGAATACAGAAGCGAGATCGAATCTGTTGGATTTGATTTTGAGATTTTTGATAATAAGGTCAGTGTTCTTTCTTCACCAACGGGAATAAATTCCGAGGCGATCCCCGATATTTTCGAGACATTTGCCGAGAGACTTCTTTCGGGAACGGGAAATGTTTCGCTTACCCGTGATCTCGTTTTTGAAAAGGCGCTTTATCAAGCCTCTTGCAAGGCGGCGATAAAGGCGGGCAGACAGTATGCAGAGGGGCATATTGAATGGCTCTGCAGAAAAATGATGGAAATGCCCGATATCACCTTCTGTCCTCACGGCAGACCGGTTGCCATCGAAATGACAAAAAATATGCTTGATAAGCAATTTGAAAGGTTATAAATATGTTTGATTTAATAAAGCAAGAGGGAAGAGCCAGACGCGGTTGCCTTCATACAGTTCACGGAGATATTCAGACTCCCGTATTTATGAATGTTGGCACTTGTGCCGCAATCAAGGGCGGTGTTTCCACAATGGATCTTATCGACCTTAACTGCCAGGTGGAGCTTTCAAATACATACCATCTTCATCTGCGTCCCGGTGATAAGCTCATTCACGAAATGGGCGGAATTCATAAGTTTTTCAATTGGAATAAGCCCGTTCTTACCGACAGCGGCGGATTTCAGGTTTTTTCACTCTCCCAGCTACGCAAAATAACCGAGGAGGGCGTGCGATTTGCTTCTCATATCGACGGAAAACGCATATTTATGGGCCCTGAGGAGAGTATGCAGATTCAGTCAAATCTTGCTTCGACCATTGCGATGGCATTTGACGAATGTATCGAGAATCCCGCACCCTATAATTATGTTAAAAATTCCTGCGACAGAACAGCACGCTGGCTTGTGAGATGCAAAAACGAAATGGCAAGACTTAATTCATTGCCCGAGACCATAAATAAGGATCAGATGCTTTTCGGAATCGGTCAGGGCGGAACTTATGAGGATCTGCGCATCGAGCATATGCAGACTATTGCAGAGCTTGATCTTGACGGTTATGCCATCGGAGGTCTTGCGGTTGGTGAGACTACCGAGGATATGTATAGAATAATCGATGTTGTTGAGCCTTATATGCCAAAGCATAAGCCAAGATATCTCATGGGCGTCGGAACGCCCTGCAATATCCTTGAGGCGGTGCATATGGGCGTTGATTTCTTTGATTGCGTTATGCCAAGCCGTAATGCCCGTCACGGAAATCTCTTTACATGGCACGGAAAAATGAATATCTGCAACGAAAAATATGCAAAGGACGCAAGACCCTTTGATGAAAATTGCGGATGTCCCGCTTGCCGCCATTATAGCCGTTCCTATGTTCGCCATCTTATAAAGGCAAAGGAAGCACTGGGTATGCGCCTTGCGGTTTTGCATAATCTTTATTTCTATAATGAGCTTATGCAGAAGATAAGAGATGCCCTTGACGGCGGTTATTTTGAATCTTTCTATCAAAAGTATATTCAGATCCTCGGAGAACGCTCCGAGAGCTGATTCAGAGGCACACCTTAAAGGACATTTCTGAAAGAATACGGCATATCTTTTCAAGATATGCCGTATTTTTTTGAAATAATTCAAAAAAATGCGGCGTGTAAGTTGACACGGCATGTTTTATATTATAAAATTAATATGATAAATTTTTTTAGGAGGATGTTATGCTCTACAAAGGAAAAAACATTTCTTTTCCACTCGGAGGTATCGGTACAGGTTGTATCGGTCTTGCAGGGAATGGTGAGTTAAAGGACTGGGAAATATTTAACCGTCCGAACAAATGTACGAGAAACGGATATTCTCATTTCGCAATTAAAGCGTCATATGCAAATAAAACTATTGCGAAGGTCTTGCATGGTGACACTACCGAAGATCTTATGGGAACATCATGTGTAAGCCGTGGTCATTCTGGATTTGGTTACGGTCCGCGCGGAAATTCCCTTGCGGGTTTTCCTCATTTCAAAAATGTGACCTTCGACGGCAGTTTTCCGACAGCGAGTCTCTCGTTTTATGACGATGATTTTCCGGCAATTGTACGCCTTTTTGCGTTCAATCCTTTTATACCCCACGATGAATTCAACTCAAGTCTTCCATCAGCATTTTTTGAATGGGAAATAGAAAATATAACAAGTGAAAGCATACGATTCGCACTTGTCTGCACTGTATGCAATCCTGCTGCCTCCACATTTAACGAAAAGTCTTGTGATGGTGATTTAAGCGGCATTTTATTAAGAAGTGCCGACTTGAATGATAACGAAATAGGGTATTCCGATCTTTGTATTCTCACCAATCACAAGGACATCTCTGTTCAGGAATATTGGTACAGAGGGAAATGGATGGACAGCTGTACCACCTATTGGAAAAATTTTGTGGAATTTGACCGTATGCCAGAAAGAAGCTATTCAGAGCCGGCAAAGAGTGATCATGGTACTGTCGTTTCATATGTTGATATTCCTGCAGGCGGTAAAGCAAAGCTGAAATTTGTGATCGGTTGGAATGTTCCCGTTGCTTATAACTATTGGAATCCGAGGCAGGACGAGGGCAATACATGGCGCAATTATTATGCGACACAGTTCAAGAATTCATTTGATACAGCAAAATATGCGCTTCATAATTTCGATTTGCTTCGTGATAAAACTGTTTTGTTTGGGAAAACTTTGCAATCCTGCACACTTCCAATATCGGTTAAGGATGCGATTTCTGCAAATCTTTCGGTTCTAAAGACTCCTACGGCACTCAGACTTGAGGACGGCTCGTTCTGGGGATGGGAGGGCTGCTCGGAAACAACAGGCTCTTGCTATGGAACCTGTCAGCATGTTTGGAACTATGCGTATGCGATGCCATATCTGTTTCCGGCGCTTGAACGTTCAATTCGCGAAAATACTCTTAATTATGCGCTTATCGACAGCGGTGCTACGAGCTTCCGTATAAATCTTCCGCCTAAGAGAGAAATGTCTACCGGGCGTTCTTGTGTTGACGGACAGATGGGAGAGATCATCAAGTTTTATCGGGAATGGAAATTCTCCGGTGATAATGAATGGCTAAAAAAGCACTCAGAGAGCATTTTTCAAATGCTTGAGTACGCATGGTCTGAGGAAAATCCCGATAAATGGGACGCGGATATGGACGGTGTTCTCGAAGGACGGCAGCATCATACTCTTGATATGGAGCTTTTCGGCCCAAGCTCCTGGCTTCAGGGCTTTTATCTGCTTGCACTCGATTGCGGTGCAGAGATGGCAAGATTTCTCGGTGATGAAAAGCGTGCGAGCCTCTACTCAAAACTTTATGAAGGAGGCAAAGAATGGATGAACAAGCATCTTTTCAACGGAAAATATTTCTGTCAATCAGTTGATCTTTCAGATAAATCCATACTTGAACGCTATGATTCAGTACAGGGATATTGGAACGATGAATCAAATGAAATTAAATACCAGATCGCTGACGGATGTATTATCGACCAGATGCTCGCGGATTGGCATGCTGCCCTCATCGGGAAAAACGGTGTTTTCGACATCGAGAAAAAGAAAACTGCGCTTGAGAATCTTTATAAGAATAACTATAAGCCTTCCATGCGAAGTGTCGTTAATATGTGGCGCAATTTCTCTCTGAACGATGAAGCGGGAACGGTCATATGCTCTTATCCCGAAGGAACAAAGCTCCCCACAATACCGATACCTTATTGCGAGGAAACTATGACAGGCTTTGAATATGCACTTGCAGGGCTTATGATATCTAACGGATATATTACAGAGGGCGAAAATATAGTCAAAGCGGTTAGAGATAGGTATGACGGTGAAAAGCGCAACCCGTGGAATGAAATAGAATGCGGAAGCAATTATGCACGCTCCATGGCATCTTATGCCTTGATGCCGATATACAGCGGATTCAGCTTTGATATGACGAAAAAGCATATCGGCTTTGCTCCTGTTCAAAATGGCGGAAAATATCTGTTCAGTGCTTGTGAAAGCTGGGGAAGTATAGAGCTTTCCGAGGGGCGGTGCGATATTTCTGTCCTAGGCAATGCTTTGACATTGAATTCCATAACTGTACCTTTTACCGAGAAAGTTACAAATGTAAAAGTTGACGGAAAAAATATTGATTTTAAGGTTATCGACGGTTGTATCATTTTGGATAATGTTGAAATACATAAGGAGCTAAACCTACGATGAAACGCTTTTCCAAAATAACGACTACACAGCTCGCAAGAATTTGCGGTGTATCACAGGGAACGGTAGACCGTGCGCTTCATAACAGGAGTGGTATCAATCCCGAAACCAGAGCACGGATTCTTGAGGTCGCCAAAGAATACGATTACCGCCCAAATATTCAAATGGGTGATAGGGCTAACTCTATGCTGATCGGTGTTGTCCTTTTTGATCTTTACAATGAATATTTCTCGAAGCTTGCTATGAGCTTGGTCAATGAAGCAAGAAAATTCGGATACTCTATTATCTTTCAGTTTTCGGGAAAAGAAAAAAAGAATGAGAAAATGGCGCTGGAGTATTTTGATTATATTGGTGTAGACGGTATCGTTTTGTTTTCGGTGGGCAGTGACAGTGATGAATACAAGAATTATCTTTACTCGTTAAAAAAACCGCTCGTTTTAATTGGAAACAAACTGTTTGATCTGCCTTTTGTGGGAATAGATGACGAAAGTGCGATGTATGATTTGTCACAAATAATAGCCAATAATGTACAGTCGGAAGAAATTCTGTATTTTGCTCCTGTTTTGAGAAAACAGCTGCATTCAATCAATGCGCAGCGTCAGAGACTTAACGGTTTTGTTCGTGCTATGAAGAAGCTTAATAAAAGCTATCGCATTGTTACGAATGTTGAAGAGCTTTCGAATTGCAGAGGATTAGTTTGTGCAACCGACTACTATGTACTTCAGGCACTAAAGCATCTGGGATATCCGGAAGATATGCAGATTGCGGGATTTGATAACATATCTATGTTAAAGGATATAACGGTAAGAGTGATGAGCGTTGAATATTCTACGGATAAAATCGCCGAAGAATCGCTCAACTATATTTTAGGAAGAAAATACAGTTCTGTAGTGGAGCATAGCTTGATCTGTAATACAGATTGATTTCTTGCGTGAAAAAAGGGGCTGTCTCAAATGCTTTTTTCGCATTTGAGACAGCCCCTTTTTTTATTCTTCGATAAATTCAAATCCGTTGTCCGAGGCAAAGTGCTCTGCATATGAGCCTTTGACACCGTATATAACAACATCAGTTGAGCCTTCAAAGGCGTTTGTTGCAATGTCTTTGACGCTGGACGGGATAAACACATAATTCAGAACCGAGCAATTTGCAAAGGCTTTTGAGCCAATGCTCTTTACTCCGGCAGAGATCCTTACCTCAACAATAGAGCCTAAGCCCTCAAAAGCCTTTGCTCCGATAGAGCGAACCTCAACACCGTCAAGCTCCTTTGCAATGGTGAGCTTTGTAACCGCACCGTCATAGCCTGTGATAACAAGACCGTCATCCTCGTAAGAATAAAGGATGTTATTGTCTTGCTCTGTGAATATTTCATTTCTGCTGTAATGCTCTTCCTCGGTGGTTATTTCCTCGGAAGTCTGCTCCTCGGTTGTTGTCTCTTCGGACTCTTTTGAGGTGTCTTCTTCCTCGGTTGTCACTTCGGGTGTTTTTGTTGTATCTTCTTCCTTTGTGGTTGTTTCGGGTGTCTTTGTTGTATCCTCTTCCTTTTCCGTTTCCTCAGGCTCACTTTCCTTTTCTGTTTCGGGAGCTATCGGGTCGCTTTCCTCGGGGAGAGCAGGTGTGTCGGGAGTATCGGGGATATCGGGAGTATCCACGGCATCGGGAACATTCGGAGTATCGGGAGCTATATTGCTTTCGGTTTCGATCTCATCTCCTGTGGGGGTATCGGCATTGAAGATGACCTTATCAAGGCATCCCGAAAGGACACATATAGCGGCAATAACAATAATTATCATAACGGCAAAAGCCGCAAAATAGGCTCTGTAGCCAACATCAGTTCCGGTAGTTTTCTTCGACATAAAAAGATCCTCCGTTTCGTATTATAACTTAATTATAATGCAAAAATCGTTTCATGTCAAGGAATTTATTACTATTTGAAAGATTTTTGCAACATTTTTCCCTGCCAAAGGTTATTTTCGAACATTTTTCTGTCTATATCATTGAGAATGGTGACCTTTTTTCGACTCCAATCGGGTGCCAGAAGTGAGGATGCCATACCGTCACCCGTGAGACGGCAAATCACGATGTCACATGGTATATAAGTAAGAGCCTCGCATACCGTGTCAATATAATCCTCACGCTCCATTGGGGTGTAGTCTCCGTTTTTATAAATTTCCGCAAGCCTTGTTCCTTCTATTATGTGGAGAAGATGTATTTTCACCTGGTCCGGATGCAGCTCGGCTGTTTTTTTCACCGTTTCAAGCATTATCTCTCTATTCTCACCGGGAAGCCCGAAAATGATATGAAAGCAGATACTCACTTTGGGTGCTCCTGCTCGCAGTCTTTTATAGCCATCCTCAAAATCCGCAAAGCTGTGACCACGGTTGATAATTTCGGCGGTCTTATCATTTGAGCTTTGAAGACCAAGCTCCACCGTTATGTCGATTCGCTCTGAAAGCTCGTTCAGATATTCGATGGTATCATTGCCGAGACAATCGGCTCTTGTTGCAATACTGATTCCAACGACCCCTTCAAGTGCGGCAGCTTCCTCAAATTTTTCTTTAAGTATTGGGAGCGGGGCATAGGTGTTTGTGTGTGCCTGGAAATATGCAATACAGCGGTCTGTGTTCCATTTTTTTGAGAGCTTCTCTCGTGTTATCCTATATTGTTCGGTGATCGAGAGAGTGGGAAGCTCCGCAAAATCACCGCTTCCTCTGCCCGAGCAGTATATGCAGCCGCCTGTGCCGCATTTTCCATCAATATTCGGGCAGGTAAAGCCTGCATCAAGCGGGATCTTGGCGCATTTTCCACCATATTTTTTCTTCATATAATAGTCATAGGTCTGATATCTTTTGTTAGAATCCGAAAATGGATATGGATTTATTTCGCTTTGCTTCATTTTTTACCTTCCAAAAGGGATTTTATATATAGATTTTAACATAAAATCTGCCCTTTTTCAAGGGCTTTGGGAGAATATTTTTCCATTTGTGACGGCAATGTGAAATTACCAAAAATTTAGGGGTACCAATTTCGGTGTGAATTGATTATAATATAATAGGAGAGTATCGAAAGGAGTTATCATGGAACTTATAATGATCAGCGAGAGCAAGCTGAAAATAATGCTGACAAGCGAGGATATGAAGGAGTATTCTCTAAACTATGACAACTTGAGTTATGAAAACACCGAAACACGCCGTGCGTTTTGGAGTATTCTCGATGAAGCAAAGCACAGAACGGGATTTGATGCTGCAAGTGAGCGTGTATTTGTGCAGGTCTATCCCTCGAAAAAGGGGGGATGCGAGATGTATGTCACAAAGCTGGGTATTCTTTCGGACAAAAAACGAGCTGATAATGAGGATGGTGACATCAGAATAAACGATGGCAATTCGGGAGGCAACATGAAAAAAAGCAGCGAAGAGGGAATAGGTATTGCAGAGCGTTTTCTAAGTAAAAGAAAAAGATCTCTTGCATTCAGATTTGATGGTATAGATCCGCTTCTTATGGCTTGCAAAAGATTATATAGTACGGGCTATGGCGGAGAAAGCTCAGCTTACCGTGAGGATAAGTATTTTTATCTTAGGATCAGAGATGAAGGCATGGATTATGCCATAGGAGAAACCAAAAGTGTGCTTTTTGAATATGCCGAGGAGCTTGACAGCGCATATTTTGATATGTACATAGGAGAGCATGGAAGCTGCATTTGCGAGAGCGACGCAGTAAAAACCCTTGGAGAGCTTGGGGGATAATTGTTGCGGTAATGTAAAAAGATTGTAGAAAAATTACACAGGCGGACTCTTTTCAGAGGTCGCCTGTGTAGTTTTTAGGAGATATTCCGGTGTGTCTTTTGAAGCTTCTTGAAAAATCATAAATACTCGGATATCCGAGAGTCTGCGCAATTTCCGAAATGCTTCCTCTGTCGCAAAGGAGAAGCTGCTTCGCCTTTTCTACCCTCATATAGCTGACATAGCTCATTGGTGGCATTCCGTAAACCTCGGTGAAGAGCTTCCTGAAGGTGACGGTGGGCATTCCTGCAATTTCAGACAACATATCGTTGGTCATCTTTTTATCGATATTATTTATTATATATTCAAAAACTCCTTCAAGCTTTTTCTGCTTTTTGCTTGGAACATATGCTTTCATTTTTTCATGAATCAGCAGATTCAGGACAGAATATGTCAGCTCTATACATTCAAGCATATAAAAAGGCTGCTTCAAAGTCATCTTGTATTCAATGCTTTTCATTGTTTTTAGAAGCTTATCGTGATTTTTCGTTGAAAAAAGAATAAGAGAATTATATTCTGCGTCACAGTCAAATTCAATTGACATAAAATGACCGCTCTCGGTGCAGTGCCAATCATAGTTCACACCTTTGGGCAGCAGGATAGGATTTGACGGATTGGAAATATATTTTTTTCCACCGCAGGTGTATTGTGTTTCACCCTCATATTTCAGTATCATTGCCCAACAGGGACGGTCATGTCTTGATTTTTTTGCATTTGTTTCGTTATAGCTGCTTATTGCAGTAAGAACACGGTTTATTTTTATTTCTTCAAGAATCGAGTTTTTCATTTTATCACCCAAACAGAATTATAATGATGATTTAGTGTTTTGTCAAGTGTTTTGTATCAAATTTGATAAAAATATCATATTTGCTATTTACTCTTTGCGGTATGTGAGTTATAATTTTGTAAATGCTCGAAAGGAGAAAAAACATGATAAAGCTAGGGCAGATAGGTATAGGACATAATCACGGTGCTAAAAAGCTTGAAGCTGCAAGAAAATTCCCGTCTCTTTTTGAAATTGTGGGTTATGCCGAGCCTGATGAAGGATGGATAGGATCCAGAGGTAAGCTTTCTGCATATGAGGGGATCCATAGAATGGAGCTTGAAGAGCTCATAGAAAAATGCGATGCTCTTCTTATCGAAAGTGATATATGGAATTTGGACAAATATGCTAAAATGTGCCTTGAGGCAGGAAAGCATATCCACATGGATAAGCCTTCCGGGGCATCACCTGAGGTTTTCGGCGAGATTTTAAGCCTTGCAGAGTCAAAGGGATTGATAGTTCAGATGGGGTATATGTACCGTTATAATAACGCAATTATGAAGACCTTTGAGAAGGTGAAGAATGGTGAGCTTGGCGAAATTTTTTCGATAAATGCCGAAATGAGCACATTCCATTCTCCTTATTATAAGGAATGGCTGAAAAATTTTAATGGCGGCATAATGTATATTCTCGGTTCTCATCTTGTGGATCTTATAGTGTACATTTTGGGCGAGCCGAAAAAGACGACCTCATTTCTTAAAAGTACAGGTCTTGACGGCATAGAATTTGAGGATAATAATCTTGCAGTTCTTGAATACGATAAGGCTATTGCAAGAATTTTTGTTTCTTCGGTCGAGGTCAACGGCTGGGGCAGGCGTCAGTTTATGGTTTCGGGAAGTCTTGGAACGATTGACATAAAACCAATTGAAAATAATTGTCATATGACATATTCGGATCTTGAGATTGCGAAGAATTCTTACGAGGATATGAAGCAGATCGAAAATGTCAGCGATATTCCTAAAGACTGCAGATATGACATGATGATGCAGGATTTTTACTCTTATATTATAGGTGAAAAGGAAAATCCATTTACATATGAGCATGAATATAAGGTTCAGAAGGTTCTTTCGGATATTGTTGGCGGCATAGGCTATAGAAATAAAAAACCAATGTATTAAAAAGGAGAAATAGAAATGAAAAAAGTTTTGGTGTTAGGTTCAACAGGTGCTATGGGAAGATATCTTGTTCCCGAGCTGCTTTCTCTCGGTTATTCGGTGACCGGTGTTTCGCTTGACGATGCCGCAGTTTTTCCGGATGAGGTGAAGCAAATAAAGGGCGATGCCTTTGATAAGCAGCTGTTATCCGAGCTTCTCAAAGAAAAATTTGATGGGATAGTCAACTTTATGAATTATTCCAATCCACATTTTGACGAATATTATAAGCTTTTCCTTGATAACACGAGCCATTATATCTTTCTTTCAACAGGTCGTGTTTATGCCGATGAGGAGATTCCCGTAAGGGAAACCTCACCAAGGCTATGGGATGTTTCAAAGGATGAGGAGCTCCTTGCCTCAAATGACTATTGCATACATAAGGCAAAGGCGGAGGATCTGCTTCGCTCATCTGAATATAATAACTGGTCGATAGTTCGTCCTGCAACAACATTTTCAACCATGCGTTTGCAGCTTGTGACACTTGAGTTCCCCAATTTTATTCCGAGAGCAATGATGGGCAAAAAGGTCATTCTTCCCGTTCAGGCAAAGGACAAGCCTGCAACTCTTTCCTGGGGCGGTGATGTTGCAAAAATGATCGCAAGGATTCTGTTCAAATCGGAAGCAATGGGCGAAACATATAATGTCTGCTCAGCGGAGAACAGAACGTGGGGTGAAATTGCGGGATATTATCATGATCTTATCGGTCTTGATGCCATTTGGGTAGATAAAGAGGATTACCTTAAAATAATCCATCCCGATGTTCCGTGCGGTGTTCGCTGGCAGCTTGAATACGCAAGGCTTTTCCATCGAATTACAGATAACTCAAAGGTGCTTTCCATCACGGGAATTAAACAGGAGGAGCTTATCACGATGTATGAGGGTCTAAAAAAAGAGATCGAAAATATTCCGAAGAATTTTACCCCTTATGATACAGATATTGGACTCCGCATGGACAAATATATTGAAGAAAAGGGACTTTGAAAATGAATAAAAAAGCAATAGTTTTTACAAAGCCATATACCGCAGAATATATTGACGAGGAACTTCGTGATATTTCGGATGATGAGGTTCTTGTTAAAATGGAATATACCGCAGTTTCGGGTGGAACTGAAAGAGCCTGCATTGTTGGATCGAAGAATACAAATGGCGATTTTCCAAGACGCCTTGGATATTGCGGAGTTGGCTATATTGAAGAGCTCGGAAGCTCGGTCTCGGAGCTTAAAAAGGGTGACCGTGTGCTTGTTTATCACGGAAAACACACAAATTATAATATTTGCAAACCCCATCAGCTTACAAGGGTTGAGGATAATAGCATGGACAGCCTTGATGCTTCGCTGGTTATTATCGCTTCCATGGGACTTGGAGGCGTAAGAAAGCTTGAGCTTGAGCTTGGTGAGAGTGCAATGGTTATGGGACTTGGACTTCTTGGAATTTTTTCTGTTCAGTTTCTTGCGCTCTCGGGGGCAAATCCTCTTATTGCCGTCGATCCCAACCTCGAAAGAAGAAGGCTTGCCATCGAGCTTGGCGCAGATTATGCTCTTGACCCGACAGAAGATGATTTTGTGAAAAAGGTCATGGAAATAACAAAAGGGAAGGGAGTAAGGGCCACGGTTGAGGTGACGGGCATTTCTTCTGCGATGAATCAAGCACTTGAGTGTGCTTCATATATGGGCAGAATTTCACTTCTGGGCTGCACGAGAGTTTCGGATAGTGCAGTTGATTATTATCAGCAGGTTCACAGACCCGGGATCAAGCTCATCGGTGCTCATAATTTTGTCCGGCCCAAGCTCGAAAGCTATCCTCATCATTGGACGCACCATGATGATTGCAGGGCTATTCTTGATCTTATCTCTGCCGGAAAAATTAAGGTTAAGCCCATAATTTCAAGAGTTGTGTTGCCCGAGGAGGCTCCGAAGATTTATGAGGAGCTTTGCTATGATAAGAATTTCCCGCTTGGAACAATTTTTGATTGGAGAAGCATATGAGAAGATCATTTTTAGCAAATAAAGCGCCTGTTCTTACCGGCGTTATAAAGGAAAAAACTCCCGCAGAAGCAATTTCGTCGATACAAAATGCCACAATGAAGGGCGCAAAGGGAATTGATCTGCATCTCCAATGTCTTGAAAGACAGTATCAAAACTCCGAAAATATAAAGAAAATCGTTGATTCGACGCATCTTCCCATTTTCGGACTCAATTATGCTTCCGATATGACCGAGGAGGAGAGAATTTCGCTTCTTATGGCTTCATTTGAGGCAGGCACAGCGGGATTTGATATGCAGGGATATACCTTTGATATTAAATCAAAATCGGAATTTAACGAAAATTTTGTTTTGGACAAATATTCTTTCACAAAATACCGCCCGAAGGAGGTTGTGCTTGATAACATAATCATTGATAAGCAATGCGATATTATTGAGCGTGTGCATCACAGCGGCGGTGAGATACTTTTATCAAATCACATCGGTATTTATATGCCAAGTGACGCTCTTGTTGAGCTTGCGCTTTTTCTTGAGGAGAGAAAGCCGGATACGATAAAATTTGTAACAATGTGCGACACCGAGGATGAGCTTTCGGATACCCTTCGTGCCATGATACTTATGAAAAAAGAGGTGAAAACTCCCGTAACTCTTATATGCAATGGAAAATACAGAGCGCTAACGAGAATTCTCAACCCCATGCTTGGCGGATATATGGTTTTTGTAAATGACGGATATAAATTTGACAGCACTTTGGGGCAGCTTGAGCTTGGCTGCACAAAACAAATGCTTGAAGCAGCTTCAGCACAGCTTTTTGCAATTGACGGGATGAATTTAGGAGAAATATTATGAAAGCAATGCTTGTTGAAAATGAAAAGCTTGTTATGAGTGAGGTGGAAATGCCGTCTCTGAAGGAGGACGAAGTGCTTATTGAGGTGCATGCAGCGGCACTTAACCGTGCGGACATTCTGCAAAGAAAGGGAAGCTACCCATCACCCAAGGAATGCCCTCCCTGGCCGGGACTCGAAATTGCCGGATATGTTAAGAAAATCGGCAGGGCTGTTCCTTCCAAAATAAAGATAGGTGATGCGGTTTGCGCACTACTTGGCGGTGGTGGATATGCGGAATATGCGGCTGTGCCATATAATATGATTTTGCCGATTCCGAAAGGTCTTTCAATCGAAGAAGCTGCGGCTCTTCCTGAGGCATATGCAACCTGTTATCTCAATCTTTTCATAGAGGGAAGATTCAAAGAGGGAGAGACGCTGTTTTTCCCTGCGGGTGCAAGCGGACTTGCATCGGTTGGGATTCCCATGGCAAAGGCTTTTGGGGCGTATGTTATAACAAGCGTTCTTGATGAAGAAAAGAAGAAAGCGATTGCAGATCTCGGGGCAGACGTTATTGTTGATACATCGAAGGAGGATATTGTTGAGGTAATAAAAAGAGAAGCAGAGAATGGGCATCCGATTGATGTTGCCATCGACTGTCTTGCAGGTGATGTTATCGGAAGAGCATTTCCTTATGTGAATGAGGGCTGCCGATGGGTGCTTATTTCAACGCTTGCGGGAGTTGAAACCACCGTTCCGCTCCGTGCGCTTCTCACAAAGGGAATTGAATTTAAGGGAAGTATGCTCCGTAAGCGTTCTGTTTCCGAAAAATCGCATATCCTTACCGAACTCTATGAAAAGGTTTGGGAGAAGATTGAGGACGGTGAGATGCGACAGTCAATTTATAAGGTTTTGCCTTTTGAGATGGCGAACGAGGCCCATGCCATACTCGAAAAAGGCGAAAATGTGGGTAAGGTTGTTTTAAAAATCCGCTGATTTCTTAGAAAATTAAACAGTAATTTATCGGCGAAGGAGTTTCGCCTCTGCGGAGGCGACCGACGCCGCCGTCGGCTCGCGCGACCTTTTAAAAAAGGTCGATCAAAACTTCGAAAAAGGTAATTTTTATTGCTGTTTATCTGTGTTTCTACATGGAATTTATGAGAATTCTATGTAGAAAACT
>JAFXAN010000030.1 GCA_017517035.1 Clostridia bacterium | reverse complement strand
TCCGTAGAAACACAGATAAACAGCAATAAAAATTACCTTTTTCGAAGTTTTGATCGACCTTTTTTAAAAGGTCGCGCGAGCCGACGGCGGCGTCGGTCGCCTCCGCAGAGGCGAAACTCCCTCACCGATAAATTACTGTTTTAAGGCCAATTGTTACTGTTCACTCCCATATCCTTCAATATGCGGAAGCTCCTTCTCGCAAAGAATAACATCAATCCGATCCGCACGGCAAAGATTATGCTGATATTTCTTTCCAAGCTTTGTGCTGTCGCAAAGAAATATCTTCTTTTTTGACTGCCTCATCATGCTTCGTCTGATAAGATTTTCCTCAATTGATGGATCTGTCAGAAGTCCGTCCTCCGAAAGCCCCCGACAGGAAAAGAAAACTGCATCAGCATTATAATTTTCAAGGGTGCGAATGGCATCGTCTCCAATATACGAAAGAGATCTTGTTAGCATATGACCGCCTGTACATATTGTATTTATATCCATATTCCCGAGCAAAAAGCAAGCCTTCGCACTGCTGCTTATGACCGTTATATCCTTAAGTGACGAAAGATACGGAACAAGCGCATAGGCACTTGTGGTTCCGTCCAGCATAATTGTATCACCATCGTGAATAAATTGCAGAGCCATTCTCGCAATGGCATCCTTCGCTTCGCTATGCTCATGCTCTCGCATGAAAAACGGTATATGTCGGTGGGCAGGATGATGGGATGGCAAAGCACCTCCATGGGTTCTTATGATAAGTCCCTTTTTTTCAAGCTTTTCAAGGTCACGCCTGAGTGTCTGCGGACTTATAAAGAGCTTCTTCGCAAGCTCCCCGTTGCTCTTTACCTCTCCATCATTCAGAAGCCTCAGTATTTCATCTTCTCTTTCATAAAACGGCATGATCATCTCTCCAATTTCTGTTACTTTCGCTCAACAAAATGCTCATATTCAGAGCATTACAACAACATTTCCAAAGATATATTGACAAATTTTGAGCGTTACACTATAATGATATCATAAAAGAAGAAAAAGTCAAGCATAAAGGAGAATTTTTCATGAATGAAATAAAAAAAATCACTCTTCCCGAGGTGGGTTGCAGCTGCGGTAAGGCTCACCGTTCAACTGTTGATGATGTTATAGTGGGAAAAGGTGTTATAAATAGACTTCCCGAAGTTTTGAAGCGCTACAATGCAAAAAAGGTCTTTGTCCTTGCCGACAAAAACACATATAAAGCAGCAGGTGAGCGGATTTGTTCCATTCTCTCGGATAATAATATCGCTCACACACTCTATGTTATGCAGCAGGATGTGATCGAGCCAAATGAGGAAGCAGTCGGCTCTGTTGTTATGCACTTTGATCACGATTGCGATATAACGGTTGTGGCAGGCTCGGGAGTCCTCGGTGACATAACCAAAATCGTCAGTACGATCAGAAAAACAAAATATATCATAATTGCAACAGCACCCTCAATGGACGGTTTTGCCTCAAATTCAGCCTCTGTGATAAGAGATAATCTGAAGGAGTCCATCTATACCTGCACCGCATCCGTCATCATTGGTGATACGGAGATTCTCGCTGCAGCACCTATGCGCATGCTCCTTTCTGGCATCGGTGATATGCTGGCAAAATATATCAGTATTTGCGAATGGAAGCTGGCAAATCTCGTCTGCTCGGATTATTATTGCGAGGGAGTTGCTTCCCTTATCCGTCAAGCTGTTAAGGATTGTACAGATAATGCAAAAGGCTTGATAGAGCGAGACGAAAAAGCGGTTGAAGCAGTATTCAGAGGTCTTGTTCTCAGCGGTAAAGCCATGATGTATGCAGGGGTCACCCGCCCAGCCTCGGGAACAGAGCATTATTTCTCTCACATCTGGGATATGAGAGGTCTTGATAAGGGTACTCCCGTGGATTTTCACGGAATCCAGTGCGCAGTTGGAACATACCAGACAGCTCTTGTTTATGATCAGCTCAAAAAGCTCACTCCAAGCAGAGAAAAGGCAATAAAGCATTTTGAATCCTTTGATCTTCCAGCTTGGCATAAGAAACTTGCCGACTATATTGGCGTTGGTGGTGAAATGATGAAAAAGGTCGAGGAAAAGGAACATAAATACAGCGAGGAAAAGCACAGAGAGCATCTTGATGTCATCATTTCAAAATGGGATGAGATAATAAGGATCATAAATGAGGAAATCCCGTCAATAAACGAGCTTGATAAGCTATATGATGTCCTCGGAATGCCAAAAAAGCTCTCGGATATCGGTCTTGACGATAAGGATGCTTATATAGTATTCTGCGCAACAAAGGATGTAAGAGATAAATATGTCAGCTCAAAGCTTGCATGGGATATGGGAGTTATTGACGAAATAATACTTTGACCAAGTCTTTTGACAAAAAGTCGCAATATTAGTTGACAACGGTTGCGAAAAGTGGTATACTTAATTATCCATAAAGTGGAGAAAATTAAAAACATAAAACAAAGGAGAGGTAACGTATGAAAAAACATTCAAAGTACTTGAAGTTTTTGTGTTTTGCTTTCCTTGTTGCGGCAATTACGGTGATAATGATGACCACCGTAT
Source organism: Clostridia bacterium (assembly GCA_017517035.1). Classification (GTDB taxonomy): domain Bacteria; phylum Bacillota; class Clostridia; order Oscillospirales; family CAG-272; genus SIG710. Next base: position 13,371 of record JAFXAN010000030.1, on the reverse strand, counting down.
CCGCAGAAGTGGTTGCAAGCGGAAGCTTCGCGGACAATGCTACCGTCAATGCGGACAAATGCACATGGACGTATTCGCTTGATTCCAACGGTACTCTTACCATTGGCGGAACAGGTACAGGAACCACGGATTTAAATTACAACAAAGGCTACACTGATTTGGCAAACAACAGCTTTTCTCAAATTCCGTGGAAGAAGTCCGGAAAAATTGGCACAGTCGAAATCAAAAAAGTCATAATCGAAGAATCCACCGGCATAACCTCGCTCGGTATATATGCTCTCGGTTATCTTAAATTTATGGAGGAGATAGTTATTCCTTCAACTGTAACCTCAATAGGGACATCCTGCTTTTCCACAGCCGAAAGGCTTAAAACGATAAGGGTTCACGGTAACGATGATCTTGGCGAGGGCTGCTGGGACTTTAGAAATATTAAATCAATAAATAAACACGCTTTTGCAGGAGCTACTCACAAACAATATGTTCCGAACGGAATTGATGTTTATTTCAGTGAGAAACTTACGTCATTGCCGTCAGCAACAGATTCGTGGAACTGGTTTAGATACTTTGGTGAAGCTACAAGCACAAGCCCGGACGCCAATATGACAGTACGAGTTACCTTCAACATAGTACAAGGTTCGTATGCCGATACCGTGCTTACAGCTTATGTTGCAAGACAGAAGACATATGATGCAACTGCCGAAGCTCCCGATACAACGCAGATCGATAAGACCAGTACTACAAACGTTGAGCTGGCTTACTATGTCGTAAACGGAAACTGTAAGGAAGATTTAAGCGGCTACAATTGGACTTTGGATAAGTTGAGCGGAGTTTTCACCATCAGCGGTACTTCCGATTCTACAACTCTCGGCTTTACAAATCCAGCAAACTGGGATAAGCTGACTAACATTCCTTGGTATGATCACCGTTCGAGTATCAAGAAGGTAGTCATTGAAGAGGACACCGGCATCACGGCTATTCAGCCATATGCTTTATCGAATCTCCCAAATTGTACGACTATTATTCTTCCCAAAACTTGCGTAGATCTTTCTGCCTATAATATCTTTACAAAGTGTCTCAATCTGTCTTCAATTGCATATTGCGGAGAAGATGTAATTGATGGCATAATAGACATTTCTCTTGCAACAAAGATCAATTCTCAGCTCTTTGAATCTTCATCCGCTAACAAAACTTTAACAGTTATTATCGGCAAGCCTCAAAGCTTATCTGTTTCCAAGTGGTTCAATCCTACAACAACCGTTAACTTTAAGACTTATGAGGGCTCCTTGGCAGTTGATATCTTCAATCAGTTTGGAACGGCTTCGGATCCGAGAAATGCCGACTTCAAATTTAATGTTGGCAACCTTTCATATATCTATGATATCAAGGGTGCTATCAAAATGGAAGGCTTCAGCATCCGTTTTGAGGGCTATAACGGCTTGCGCGGTATCTTCTCTTTCAATGAAAGCGAAAGTGCGAAATACACAAGTAGCGGTTACACGCTCCTTGAATATGGTACTATCCTTGCTTCCTCTGCTTCAAGAGCAAGTTACGGAACAGCTCTCACCTTTAACAAATCTGCAAACGCTTTTGAAACGGCAAACGCAAAGGTAGTTAAGACTGCCGTATATCAGGATGCATCTCTTTCCAAAAACAGCGTAAGCGGTTATGTTGGTAAGATTCTCGGCAAATTCAGTGATGAGGAAAGCGGCGATCAGCTCGTTCACTATGCCGTTTCGGTTGTCAATTATAATGACAATTTCATGTCAGATGTTTATATGGCTGCATATTCAATCTATTGCGATGATACAAGCGGTCAGCTTTATATCACGTATGCAGACTATTCGGATAATCATTCGGATTATGCCGAAACAAGCATTTATGACCTTACTCTCGGTATGTACAAAACAGGCTTCTGCAATGCCGAGGACGATCCCGACGGAATTGTTTGGGGTGTTCTTGAGGCTTGTGCAGTAACTCTTAAGGAAGGTACACACTACAGAGCGGGTGACTACGATATGAACGGTGAACCCTTCGGCGCAACCTACACATATAAGAATGTTCCCGTTTACAAGAGTTCCCACGATAAAAATACAGTTCTTACAAAAGTTAATTATTCAAACGTGGATTATTCGGTATATCCCATCACATTTACTGCTGTTCAGGATCTTACACTGACGCTTCTTCCCGATGGAGAAAGCTATGTTATGGTTTACCGCTCTACTGCAGGCGACGATAAGAAAGTTCAATTGCCTGCTAACAGTGAATGGGGTTCACCTCCTGCATTTGCTCAGTTCAGAGCAAAATTCAATTCCTACAGTCGCGAAAACAAAAAGCCCGGTATCGCTCCATTGCTTTATGATATTTCAGGCTCAACTCCCGTTGCAGTCGGTTATATCAATTCATCCGGAACGAAAGTTTATAACGATGGCTTCAGCGGAACAGGATACCGTTGCCAGCCTGTTCCAACCTTTATTGAGAGCGCAGTTACAAATAAGGTGACAACTGTTATTCTTGACCACGGTATCAGCGCAGTCAATGGTAACTCTCTTTCATATCTTAAGTATATGAAGACATTCATCTATCCCAAGACCTTTACCACGATCGGCAGCGAAGGCTTCCAGAGAGCAAATTCCATAACAACGATCGCAGAAAAGGGCGGTATTTACAAGGAAGGCTTCCTTGATTTCGGCGGTGTTGAAACTCTTTCAAGCACAAGACAGTTTATTATCGATAATAACACAACCGCAAACGCAACAGAGCTTCGTCTTCCCAACGTAACAAAGCTCCCGACAGAGTTTATTATGAGAATGACAAACCTTAAAACGGTTTGGATGGGTGATATATCTAACAGGGTTGAAGGCTTTGCAAATCTTACGGGAATCAAGAGCATTGGTTCAGGTATGTTCAATGGATGCACATCGCTGACAAAATATTATCTCGACGATAATGTTACTCTTGCATCAACCAGTAATTATGTCGGTGCGGTTGCAGGAACACAGATATTCACGCAAAATAAGAATGACAGCGTTGCGGCAAATACATACGTAACAAGCGGAAACGCTGTGTATAGATTCGGATATACAATAAACCAGGCGCTGTCTTATCCCGATCTTTCCGCAATTGCCGATGTCAGAAGCTTTGATACAAACATCAATTCTTCGCTTCTTCTCATAACAAATGTGGAGAATGAGGCTTCACTCGAAGCTCTTCTCGGCGAAAATGCACCGCAGGTTGCTATAATGGACGTTGATACCTCCGCTTATGAGAGCTCGGGAGAAATTTTCGACCTTAGCATCGTCGGTTCAAACGGAGAAGTTATAATAACTGCTCTTGACACTGTCGAAAAATATACCCAGAACAAGATAATTCCCGCTTTCCGTGCCGAAAGCACAGCAGAAGCTGAGGCTGTTGCAAGATTTATGACCTACACTGCAATGAATGACCTAATGCTCATAGCTCCCGATATGTCTATGATAGAAGCAGCAAGAGCTATTAACAAAAAAGTTAACGGTGTTCTCGATTGCACAGGCACAGGCTACACTTTTGATGCCGAAGGTCTCCGTGCAATTAAGGATACGGTTAAAACAGCAGGTCTTAATATCTGCATTCTTCCCTCAAGTGCGGCAACGCAGGATAATGTTGAATATCTCACAGACCGCTTTGTTCAGACTTGGTTCGATGATGATGACTCTGCCGACGAAACTGTTGAGCTCTTCAAACTCATAAATGCCGGTGCATTCGGTGTTGTAACTCAAAATACAGCAAAATTCATTGAAATTGTTGAAAGCGACATTTTCGCTCTCAATTCAAAAACAAGAGTTACAAAAATCAACAACCATAACTGCTATAACAGAAACAACGCTTTAGGCAATGAAATTGCAACGGCTAAGAACGCAATTGAGGTTTATGGCGTTCAGAGCGTTGAGCTCGACGTTAATATGACGGCGGACAAGGTTCTCATCGTTCACCATAACAGAAGCGATACAATTAACGGAACCAAATACAATTATGCCGATATGACTTATGATGAAATCAAGGCGGTTTCAGGTCTCCAGGGTATCGGTCAAATCTCGCTTTATTTCGACTATATGCTTGCTAATCGCGATGTTTATGATATGATCTTCCGTGTTGAGATCAAGAGCTCGGGTCATACAACTGACGAGCAGGCAGAGGCTTTGGATGTTCTTGTTTCGGAGATCGGCAAATATACAGACGAAGAGCAGGCGTACATTCTGGATCACTTGCAGATGGTTTCATTCAGCTCGATCGTTTGCACAAACGCAAGATCCTCTCTGCCTACAGTTCAGCAGTCTTTCCTTTATATGGCACATAAGACAGTTACGGAGGTTCTTAATGCAATGCTGACCTCGGGATATCATCAGAATCTCTATTACAATGCAGGACATATTGACGACCTTTCGCTTTCCAAGGAAGATTACATGACTCTGCTTATAAGAGGTAATCTCTCCAGCGGATACGGTTCAAAGGCAAACTCCCCCGGTGCTGCAGAACTCTTCCTGGATAATACGGCATACATAGGCCTTGACGGTAGTGCAAACCAGATAGCAGCTAATCTTCCCGCAAGACTTACCTCGGGCGCAAGCTCCTATAACGTAAGCGTTGGCGGAGCTGTAGAGGCAGAAATCAAGCAGTTCTCTTGTGCAGACCTTGTTAAGTACGGCTCAGAAGGCACGGCGGTAACAAGTGCAACAATGCACGTTATAAACGGTGATGCAAGCGGCGTGACCTTTGACGGAACAAGCATCAATGGTCTGAGCGCAGGCACATACACAGTTGTGTTCAGATATAGCTTTGAAGCTTATAATACCACAGCTCATATCTACACAATGCCTGTTACGATCACTGTTGGTTAATTCGTTAACCTGAAGACCTAAAAAAACAGACGCATCATTATGGAGATATCCATAATGATGCGTCTGTTTTTTTATTAAGCATTGCGTAGCTTTCGGTGAAAGCGACCGTTAATTCCTCTTACTTTGCAGTGTTATGATACAATTGATAGGTGACAAATAAAAAAGGAAATAGCGACCAAATGTGATATAATGTTAGTGACCAAACCAAATCACATCACAAAGGAGCTATTTCCAATGAATATTATAACATCAGAAGCCCACTTTCGTCAACGGGTTTTGAAGTATTCGTTAAAAAATGGTGTTGAATTGTCAATGATAGGTGACAATTCAACAATTGACGAAATAATACTTTGACCAAAATACTTGACAAAAATTACTTTTTAGGATATAATGTTCTAAAGTAATTTTTTGGAGGTACTTAAAATGGTAACAGTTGAAATTCGTCTCACAACACTTGAGGATGTTCGCAACTTTGTAAACATCGTAACAAGATATGATATTGATATCGACCTTTCATCGGGTCGCTATGTGGTGGATGCGAAATCGATCATGGGAATTTTCAGCCTTGATCTTCTCTCCCCCATCAAGCTTACAGCTCATAGCGAGAATACAGAAAAGCTTTTCGAGGAGCTTAAGCCCTATATCATCTGATAGAAAAAAGAAATCCGCCGATGTGATCGGCGGATTTTTTAAAATCGCAAAATATTTTATTTTTTTTTGCATAAAACTCTTGACAAACGGAGAAAATTGTGGTATTATTTATAGGTCGCATGAAGCGAAGAAAGAAATATGGAGAAGTCGCGTAGTTGGTCTAGCGCGCACGACTGGAAATCGTGTAACCGTTAAAAGCGGTTCGAGAGTTCGAATCTCTCCTTCTCCGCCAAAAGAGCACCTCAAAAGAGGTGCTTTTTTGTTGCGGAGAGAGATTCGAACCTCGGACCGCGTAGCGGTGAGAGAGGGACGTCGCCGAACGCCGCCGGTGGCGGATAAAGTGAGGCGACGGAGTGGCAGCCGTCGCAGAACACGAGCAAAATCACATTTTGCGAAGTGCGATGCGGTAACGGCAACAGTGCAAACGAGGCTTGCCTCGTGCGAAAATCTCTCCTTCTCCGCCAAAAGAGCACCTCTTTTGAGGTGCTCTTTTGTTGCGGAGAGAGATTCAACCTCGGACTGCGTAGTGAAATGTCGCCTACCCAAAATACCCCTTTTAATGTTGTACAAATGTTGTATTTTCAAATAAGAATAATAAACCAAGGCGCAGGGACGAATCCCTGCGCCTTGGTTTGTCAGAAAAGTGTTGGGCATGAAACCAACAAATGAATTATAGCACCTTTTTCGATAAATGTCAACAAAAATCGCTCGACATTTCTCGACAAGAAACAAAGGAAAAGCAACAAAATATTTTAAATAGATCCCATAACATGATTATACATATTTTTTACTTCATCACTCATGTTTATCGGTTTTATTGTGATTTCCGGGTGCACTTTGGCATATACAACAAGTTTCTCTCGTAAAGATCAATGACACAGTCATTTTCATATTTTGTTGCAGCAAAAATCTTTCCGTCAGAAACTATAAGAAACATATCCATCATCTTCGAAGTGAAAAATATTCCTTCACCTGAGTGATTCTCTGCATCCGTTGTAAGCTTTCCTTTAAAAAGCTCACAAATAGCTTCATCCAAATTGGCAAAATTGAAATGTTCTTTAATCTTTCTGAATATTCCTATACCGTCGTCTATCAGCATTACTTTTGTAATATGTAAAATCACAAAAGTCAATACTTATTTCGCAAAAAAAGATTTTTATTACTTATATTAATATTTTTATTACTCTTAAAATTAAAATAACAACATTAAAATCAACTTAAGAGTAATAACCTCAAAAAAAGACACATCATTACGGATGAATCCAAAATGATGTGTCTTTTTGTTTTTATTAAAGTTTTGCGGAGCTTTTTGTGAAGCGACCGTTAATCCTCTTACTTTGCAGCTTCCTCAATAGCAACTGCAACAGCGAAAGGAATTTAAGACTTTAGTTATATGCTCGCTCAATACATTCAAGGCAATAACCGGGCTCGCTTGTAGATCTATTATTACAATTAGAATTCATACACTTGTGAATATGACAATAATTTGAATATCTTGATGTTTCACGCGGACACCCTTCTACAGAACAATATCTTTGACCGCAACTTGAAATAATCATCAAGGTAATCATTATCAAAACAACGCTCGTAATTTTATTTATATTCATTATTATCCCCTATTGTTTTATAAACGCTCAGTAATTATAGTATATATCGGATATCATTTCTTCTGCTTCAGATTTTGATAATTCTTCAATGTAATCTCCGTCTTCATCAAAATATGCACCTCTTACCCTTACAGTATTATCTTCTTGGTCTAAAATCATAAAAAACTTAACTGTATTTTTTTCTATTTCATCGGCAGATTTAATAGTCAACTTAAGAGTATATGTTATTGCTCTTTCATTGTTATTAAGCGTTTTTTCATTTAGATTTTCGGAAGCCCCCCAACCATTTTCGATGTGCAATTCATAATCAGCATCAGCTTCGTCCAATTCTATTACCTCTTTAGCCATTTCTTCACAGTAATTTTTAAATGCCTCATAAAAAGAAATATCTTTATAATTTCCATAAGTAGCAGTTTTAGGATCTGCTTTTGTGCTGCATGAGGTTAAAAATACTAATAAAACACAAAAAACAATACTTATCGTCTTTTTACAATATAATTTTTTTGCTTTTTTCATAGAATAAATCTCCTTTTCAATAATAAATATGTTGCAACGAAATAATTATATCACAATTTGAGATATTTGTCAATATCTCAAAACGAGATTATTATAATATTATTAAAAATATTGGAGAAAAATTTATGAGATTGAAAGAATTACGGGAAGATTCTGATATAAAGCAACAAACAGTCGCTGATTATCTGCATATTAAGCAGAACACATATTCACAATACGAAAACGAGCAAAGACAGATACCAATTGAAATGCTCATTGCATTGGCAAAATTTTACGGCACATCCGTCGATTATATTTTAGGATTGACAAATATTAAAACGCCTTACAACTAAAAACACCGCATTTCGGTTTCCGAAATGCGGTGTTTTTTTATTAAAAGTTTTGCGGAGCTTTTTTAAAAGCGACCGTTAATTCCTCTTACTTTGCAGCCTCTTCGATAGCAACTGCAACTGCTACTGTCATTCCTACCATGGGGTTGTTACCTGCGCCGATGAGACCCATCATCTCTACGCTTCAGGAGCTTCAGCCATAGCCTCGGAGTGAAAAGCTACCGCCCACAAGCTCGATCACATTCGGCGTATACTGCCCACGGTTCGAATCACCAAGACATAAAATTCTCATACTCCTATTTTACTTGTTTGGTTATGCAAGCTTTTACGAAATTCTCGCCGCGCATCATCGACAGCGATATATCTTCCGTCCCTTTATAACAGGATCTCCTTAACCGAGCCTATCGTGCCGTGGTTTTTCAAAAGCTCGTCGCCGTCAGGATCCACGTTATACATATACAGCTTATCGATCACGCCCTCATTGGTGAACAAGGTGATCGAGCGCTCCGTAGCGTTCTGATGCAAAATGTTGGAAAGCGAAAGCGTTTTGATATAGGCACCCTTGCAGACCTTGAGACTTTCGACATTCGATATCTCCTCTTTTCTGAAGAGATTGTCTACCGTAAGGCTGTCAATATCCAGATCGCCGTCAACCCATACGAAGGCAAAGGGAAAATTGGAATTGTCGCCCTTTCCGTATTCGGGTATTCTCGGAGCATTCTTTCCATAAATATTTTTGATCGAAATATGACTCATTTTTCCCCTGACACCGCTTCTCGGATAAAAATACGTCAGACCGATGCAGTTCTGGTAAAAGGTACCGAACACGTTGGAAATAGAGATCCTTGCGATCTGTGATTTGGTCGAAAGCAGTCTTACACCTCTGAGCGAATCATTTCCGAAGACTCCGTCGATCAGGATGTCCTCGATCGGTCCGTCACAACCGTCGTCCGCATTCAGAGCAACAACGTCATCGTAGCAGGTGCCCTGCACGTTTCTGATGCTGCCGTATTGACAGCCCCCGTCAACGTGAATGCCGTCCATATTCTCAGCGGTCGGATTTCCGAGGTTCTGGTCAAACCGAACGTTTTCAACCGTAAAATACTTGATATACGCCATTTCCACGCAATAAGTGACAGGATCCTTGATCGTCAGATCGTGAATAGAGAGCCGCGTGATCTTGTAAAAGCGCATAACTGAGCCCCGGTACGTGTCCACGTATTTCACGACCGTATTCGGATCGCCGTCCCTGTGTGATGCGCTGTATTTCCTGTATTCGCCCGAGCGAATGGGGTTGGGAGCCTGATTCTTGTTGTTATAATCCCAAATGCCACCTACAACGGCAATATCGTGTGCATCCTCCTCCGCATTCTTCAGCATAAAGCAGCTGCTCCCCGCCATCAGTCTGATCGTCGTGGTCTCGCCGAGCTTAAGCGTCTGATTGCTGTAAATTTTAAGCGTTTTGCTGATCAGGTAATGCTTTTCGGGCACGGGCAGCTCAATCACCGAGCGCCTTGTATCCAGCATCTCCTGAATCGCTGCCGAATCGTCGTGAATTCCGTCTCCATATAACCGGTTCATTTTTCAATCCTCCATGCTATCGTCTTTGTTTCAAATGACCAATTTCATTATATCACAAAAACAAATCTTGTCAATACATCCGCAAAAAAAAAGGCACATCATACGGAAAGATCCAAATAATGTGTCCAATTTTTTATTTTTTGCGGAGCTCTTTTCAAAAAGCGACAAAAAGAGGTCGAGATTTCTCGACCTCTCAATTGTTTAATTACTTTGCAGCCTCTTCGATCGCAACTGCAACAGCAACAGTCATACCAACCATGGGGTTGTTACCTGCTCCGATAAGTCCCATCATTTCAACATGAGCGGGAACGGAGGAGGAGCCTGCGAACTGTGCGTCGCCGTGCATTCTTCCGAGTGTATCGGTCATACCGTAGGAAGCAGGGCCTGCAGCCATGTTATCGGGGTGAAGTGTACGGCCTGTACCGCCACCGGATGCAACGGAGAAGTAATTTACGCCGTTCTCCTGGCACCACTTCTTATATGTTCCTGCAACGGGGTGCTGGAAACGAGTGGGGTTAGTGGAGTTACCTGTGATGGAAACGCCAACATTCTCAAGACGCATGATTGCAACGCCTTCCGGAACGCTGTCGGAACCATAGCACTTAACCTTTGCTCTGTCGCCTGTGGAGAAAGCTTTCTCCTCAAGAACCTTTACAGACTCGGAATAGGGATCAAACTCTGTCTTTACATATGTAAAGCCGTTGATTCTGGAAATGATGTAAGCAGCGTCCTTGCCGAGACCGTTAAGAATAACGCGGAGGGGCTTAACTCTTACCTTGTTTGCATTGAGAGCGATCTTGATAGCACCCTCGGCTGCAGCAAAGGACTCATGTCCTGCAAGGAAGCAGAAGCACTCTGTATCCTCACTAAGAAGCATCTTACCGAGATTACCGTGACCAAGACCAACCTTACGGTTTTCTGCAACAGAACCGGGAATGCAGAATGCCTGAAGACCGATACCGATAGCGGCAGCAGCGTCAGCAGCCTTCTTGCAGCCCTTCTTGATAGCGATTGCAGCACCTACTGTGTATGCCCACTTTGCGTTCTCAAAGCAGATGGGCTGTGTCTCCTCAACGATCTTATAGGGGTCGATGCCGTATGCATCGCAGATCTCCTTGCACTCGTCGATGGAGCTGATACCATATTCCTTAAGAGCTTCGAGGATCTTCGCCTCGCGTCTCTCGTAACCTTCAAACTTTGCCATTATACATTACCTCCTTAATTATTCCTTACGGGGGTCAATGTACTTTGCAGCATCATTGAAACGTCCGTATGTACCCTTAGCCTTTTCATATGCCTCGCCGGGCTCCATGCCCTTCTTGATGAAGTCTGTCATCTTGCCGAGAGATACGAATTCATAGCCGATAACCTCGTTGTTCTCATCGAGAGCCATTCTTGTGCAGTAGCCCTCTGTCATCTCAAGGTATCTTACGCCCTTTTCCTTTGTACCGTACATAGTACCAACCATGGATCTTTCACCCTTACCGAGGTCTTCCATGCCTGCACCGATAACGAGACCGCCCTCGGAGAAAGCAGACTGGCTACGACCGTAAACGATCTGGAGGAAAAGCTCACGCATAGCTGTGTTGATAGCATCACAAACAAGGTCTGTGTTGAGTGCTTCGAGAAGTGTCTTGCCGGGAAGGATCTCTGCTGCCATAGCCGCAGAATGTGTCATACCCGAGCAACCGATGGTCTCAACGAGTGCTTCCTCGATGATACCGTTCTTTACATTGAGGGAAAGCTTACAAGCACCCTGCTGAGGTGCGCACCATCCCACACCGTGTGTGTACGCAGAAATATCTGTGATCTGTTTTGCCTGAACCCACTTGCCCTCCTCGGGAATAGGTGCAGGACCGTGATCGCAGCCCTTTTTAACTGTGCACATATGCTGAACCTCAAGGCTCTGTGCGTAAGGGCATTCACTTACATTGCTCATGTTGAATCTCCTTTGATATAAAAAATTTTTTCTTACTTAATAAGCCCGTCTATAATCGGTGCGATATACTTTGCATAATGCTCGCCGATAAATGCGGCACCATTTGCATTTGGATGAACTCCGTCGCCCGAATAATGGAGTGGCTCTGGCTGTGAGGGAAGCGCCTCACTGAAAAGCTTATCGAGGGGAACGCAAACATCCGCAAACTCCTCCGCAAGCTTATAAGCTATCCTCTGAACCGAAGGCAGCTCCTCCCTTATATGCTGACGCATCTCGTCATCATAATCAAGCACAAAAGGAACAAGAATCATTATTTTTGCATTGGTTTTTGCACGAAGCTCCTTTAGAATCGTGCGCAAGTTAAGCTCAAACTGCTCATCCGTTGTCATGATTTTTCCTGCAGCGTGTCTGTGCCAAACATCATTCACACCGATAAGGATAGAGATGATATCAGGCTCAAGAGAAATGGCATCGGGATAAAGACGGTCGAAGAGCTGATCTGTTCGATTGCCCGAAATTCCGAGATTTATAAATTCAAAATCCGCATCGGGATATGCTTTTTTGATATTTTCCGCAGCATATTTGGGATATCCGTTACCAAGGTTAAAATAATTACGCTTGTCACGACCGGCATCAGTGATGCTGTCGCCCTGAAAAAGTATTCTGATCTTTTTCATGCTCAATTACTTAACGATCTCGCCGTAAACTACGCCAAATGCTGCAGCAGCATTGCACTCGTCTGTGTCGATATGCATAGCAGTTGCAAATGTGTCCTTAACTCTGATAACAACATCATCAAAAATCGTTGCTCTGCCTGTGCCGTCGATCTTAACCTTAACGATCTCCTTATCAGCAACGCCGAGAGCCTTTGCATCATCGGGAGTGACGTGGATATGGCGCTTTGCGATGATAACGCCATTCTCGATTGTTACCTCACCTGCGGGACCCTTGAGAAGGATACCGGGTGTTCCTGCGATATCGCCGCTCTCACGAACGGGAGCAGTTACGCCAAGTGTACGAGCATCTGTGAAAGAAAGCTCAACCTGAGAATCGGGTCTTGTGGGACCGAGAACACTCATCTTGAGAGAGCCCTTTGTTCCGACAACCTCAACCTTTTCTTCGCAAGCATACTGACCGGGCTGGCTGAGATCCTTCTTCTTTGTGAGGGTGTGACCTGCACCGAAGAGAGCCTCAACATGAGCGTCTGTCAGGTGGATGTGTCTGGCAGAGGTTTCTACCAAAATCTTGTTTTCCATGATTTTCTCCTTTATGTATGATAAAATTTTTAATGACCTTATTGCGCAGCAAAAAAGCATCATACCACGCCGAGAATAATTATACCACAAAAAACGACATTTGTAAATCATTTTTTTAAAATAATATTGAAAAGATTATGTGAATTTTTTGTCATATTATAGTTAATATTGAACAAAATAATGCCTGTTTTAATAGGGCGAAGAAAGATCCTATATATTTTCGTTGATATATAACGATTCACATATAAAAGCTCTTCGATTATTGTAAAAGCAATCAAACAGTAATTTATCGGTGAAGGAGTTTCGCCTCTGCGGAGGCGACCGACGCCGCCGTCGGCTTGCGCGACCTTTTAAAAAAGGTCGATCAAAACTTCGAAAAAGGTTATTTTTATTGCTGTTTATCTGTGTTTCTACGGAAATTTTACGGAAATTACATGTAGAAAAACTTAGCATCAATTTACTCTCGAGTCATTCTGAGCGTAGCGAAGAATCTACGAGTGCTAAAGGATGATAATCTCACAGCAGTCACCCTGAGCGGAACGTAATGACCAAAGGTCATTCGTGTAGTCGAACCCATAGGGCAATGCGACAGCATTGGGGTATAATTTCACCGTCTCC
>JAFXAN010000029.1 GCA_017517035.1 Clostridia bacterium | reverse complement strand
TTTTGAATACGTAATGTTAAAAATAAATTGTTGTAAATGAAATATCGATTCTACACTTCATAAAACAGATTGATTCTAACAGCGAAAAATGTTTTAATGTAAAAAATGGCTGTTAAAGGCGGTGAGACCAAGTGAATTTATTGCATATGAAGCATGCGCTTGAAGTGGCAAAGGCGGGGTCGCTAAGTAAAGCGGCGGAGGTGTTGCTCATTGCTGCACCGAATATCAGCCGTTCCATCAAGGAGTTGGAAGCTGACCTCGGTATAACAATCTTTGATCGCACTCAAAACGGCATGAAACTGACACCGGAAGGTGAGGAGTTCCTTGAATTTGCGAAGAGTATTCTCGGGCAGATTGATCAGGTAGAGAACTACTACAAGAAGGGACATCCTAAAAAACAAACCTTCTCACTATCTGCTCCTCGTGCGAGTTATATTTGTGAGGCATTTGCTGAATTCTCCAAGACACTCTCCAAAGACGCAGCAGAAATATTCTATAAAGAAACCAATTCCCAGCGTACTATAAATAACATGATCAACCATGATTATAAGCTTGGTATTGTTCGTTATGCGGAAAACTACGATATGTATTTTAAGACTATGCTTGAGGAAAAAGGTTTTACTCACGAACTGATTGCCGAGTTTACGTATAAAATTATTATGAGTAAGGATTCACCCTTAGCAAAGCTTGACACCATATCCTTTGATGATTTGGTGGATTATATCGAGATTGCGCACGCGGATCCCTACGTACCGTCTGTGCCGGTATCTAAGGTGGTGAAAGAGGAGCTTTCCGATGATATTAACCGTCGGATCTTCGTCTTTGAGCGCACCAGCCAGTTTGAACTCCTCACAAGAAATTTAGAAACCTTTATGTGGGTATCTCCAATTCCTCATACTCTTCTTGACCGATACGACCTTGTTCAAAAAGAGTGCAGCGAAAAACAAAAAATCTACAAAGATTTGCTAATTTATAAAAACGGATATAAGCTGTCAAAGTTGGATCGCCAATTCATTACCGAATTATGTGAATCAAAAAGAAAGTATCTGTAACAGATTATCTCACCACCCAACTTTTTTTGTAAGGCTGGGCTTTTTGCTTCCGATACAGATGTTATCGATATTGATAACACCGATTATCCAAATTAAGAATTTCCGGAATTTGAAATCTGATGTATAATTGCATCATCAAATAAAGCCAAAGGAGATTTTTAATATGGCACGTTTTACATTACCCCGCGATCTTTATCATGGTAAGGGCGCTCTTGAGGCGCTGAAGACTCTTAAGGGAACCCGCGCAATGGTTTGCGTTGGCGGCGGCTCCATGAAACGGTTCGGTTTTCTTGACAAGGTTGTTTCCTATCTCAAGGAAGCAGGCATGGAGGTTGAGCTTTTTGAAGGCATCGAGCCCGATCCTTCTGTTACCACCGTTATGAAGGGCGCTGAGGCTATGGCTAAGTTTCAGCCCGACTGGATCGTTGCAATCGGAGGCGGTTCTCCTATTGACGCTGCAAAGGCAATGTGGATCAAGTACGAGTATCCAGAAATCACCTTCGAGGAGATGTGCGTAGTATTCGGTATTCCCGAACTCCGTAAGAAGGCACGCTTCTGCGCAATTCCTTCCACCTCCGGTACGGCTACCGAGGTTACTGCTTTCTCCGTTATCACCGACTATGACAAAGGCATCAAGTATCCTCTCGCCGACTTCGAGATTACTCCCGACGTTGCAATCGTTGATCCCGAGCTTGCTGAGACCATGCCTAAGAAGCTCACCGCTCACACCGGTATGGATGCTATGACTCATGCAATCGAGGCATATGTTTCCACTGCTAACTGTGAATTTACCGATCCCCTTGCAATCTTTGCTATCAAGATGATTCAGGAAAATCTTGTTGGCTCCTACAACGGTGACATGACCAAGCGTGCTTCTATGCACAATGCTCAGTGCCTTGCAGGTATGGCATTCTCCAATGCACTTCTCGGTATCGTTCACTCTATGGCACACAAGACCGGTGCTGTGTTCGAGGATCTCGGCGCACATATCATTCACGGCGCAGCTAACGCTATGTATCTTCCCAAGGTTATTGCCTTCAACGCAAAAGATGAGGCTGCAAAGAAGCGTTACGGTGTGATTGCTGATTATATGGGTCTTGGCGGTCAGAACGATGATGAAAAGGTTGCAAAACTCATCGCTTACCTCCGTGGTATGAACGATGCACTCAACATTCCTCAGTGCATCAAGAACTACGGCGCAGACGCACTTCCCTGCGAGCAGGGCTTCGTTCCCGAGAACGTATTCCTTGAGAGACTTCCCGAGATCGCAAAGAACGCTGTTGCAGACGCTTGCACCGGCTCCAACCCCAGAAAGATTTCTGTCGAGGAAATGGAAAAGCTTCTTAAGTGCTGCTACTACGACACCGAAGTTGATTTCTGATAACGGGTAAACCGTAGATATCTGAAATGACGGTTGCCGAGTCTTTCGGTAACCGTCATTTTCAAAATGGAGGACAAATATGTACAAGATAGTTGAAAAGAAGGTGCTGAATCCCACGGTCATCCAGCTTTGGATCGAGGCACCGTTGGTTGCTAATAAAGCAAAGCCCGGACAGTTTATTATTCTTCGTGTGGACGAGGACGGAGAGAGAATTCCTCTGACTGTTGCGGGTGTAAATAAAGATAACGGAACTGTAAAGATCATTTTCCAGGTTGTTGGCGGTACCACCAAGAAGCTCTCCTACAAGGAAACGGGCGAATACATTCAGGACTTCGTCGGTCCTCTTGGCGTGGCGACACACCTTGAAGGACTGAAAAAAGTCTGCATCGTTGGCGGTGGCGTAGGTTGTGCTATCGCTATGCCGATTGCCGAGGCACTCCATGCTATGGGTACACACGTTACAAGCATTATCGGTTTCAGAAATAAAGACCTCCTCATTCTTGAGGATGAGTTCAAGGCTTGCTCGGATACGCTTCGCGTAATGACCGACGATGGCTCTTACGGAGAGCACGGAAACGTAACCGTTCCGCTGAAAGAAATGCTTGAAGCGGGTGAGCAGTTCGATATGATCATTACCATTGGTCCGCTTATTATGATGAAGTTTGTTGTCGCTACGGCAAAGCCTTTCGGTACACCTGTAACCGCTTCTATGAACCCCATTATGATCGACGGAACGGGTATGTGCGGCGGTTGCCGACTTACGCTCAACGTTGACGGTAAGAAGGTCACAAAGTTTGCCTGCGTTGACGGTCCCGACTTCAACGGATACGAGATCGACTTTGACGAGGCTATGTCGAGAGGAAGAATGTACTCCGATTTCGAGAGACACGCATACGAGAATTCTTGTAATCTCTTTAAAAAGGAGGTACAGTAAAATGGCAAAGGCAAATATGAGTCTGACAAGAAACGAAATGCCTGTACAGGATGCAAAGGTACGCGCACACAATTTTGACGAGGTTGCACTCGGTTATACAGAGGAGCAAGCAATAGATGAGGCAAACAGATGTCTGAATTGCAAAAGTTTGCCTTGCGTTGCCGGCTGTCCCGTTAAGATCCACATTCCCGAGTTTATTTCTAAAATTAAGGAAGGCGACTTTGAGGGAGCATATCAGATCATCACAAAATCATCCTCTCTTCCTGCAGTATGCGGCAGAGTCTGCCCTCAGGAAACACAGTGCGAGTCTAAATGTGTAAGAGGGATCAAGGGCGAAAGCGTCGGTATAGGACGCCTTGAGCGCTTCGTTGCCGATTGGC
>JAFXAN010000028.1 GCA_017517035.1 Clostridia bacterium | reverse complement strand
GGGCAGGGGAGTGGTGATATCCTTGCCGTCCTCAAGGTCTATGAATTTATACTTTTCAAAGGCTTCCTTTGCAACTTGCTTGATATTATTACCGATCTTTATGCTTTCAAGGCTCGTGCAGCCCTCAAAGGTGGATGAATATATCACGCTTTCGTTGGGATTTGCGGTATAGATAACGCTTTTGAGTGAGGAACAGCCCTTGAAAAGATTCTTCGGAAAAAGATTCAATCCTTTTCCGTTATCGTTTTCATTTGTGTTACAGCCCTTGAAATTGGCACAGCCCTCTATTTTGTTGGAATCATTACCGAACCAAACGGTTGTGAGAGCAGTACACCCCTCAAAAATACCGTATTTATCGTGACCCATCAGGATTCGCTGATTTCCCGCAAAATGTACGCTTTTAAGTGCCGTCATGCCGTAGAAGAGCTTTGCACCGTCAACAACAGTTTTATTCGCATCATTGATAGGTGCAAGCTGTATTTTTTTGAATCTGCCGATCTCTATATGTTCAACTTCAGTGCGATATTTGTCCATAAAATTCTGAACATCATAATTATAGCTTCCGTCATTCTTTAGAAAAACAGGCATAAACTCATACCAGCCGACACCGTCTCCAACATAGGTTATGGTCATGGTTTTTGTTCCTTCATCATAGACAAGCTTTGTGGGGCAAGAGCCATTTACGGTAATCTCCTCGGCAGATATGAGGGACATCGCTGCAAGTCCTGCCAAAATAAAAACTATGATCGAAAACAACAGTTTTTTCATTTTTTTCTCCTTTATGGTTTTTGTTTTTGAAAAAGTATTGCATTTTTTGGGATTTTTTGATATAATAAAACAAAATAGTGCTAAAAGTATCCGATATTTTGCTATCGAGGTGATTTTATGAAAGTGGAAAAATTTCAAAAATATGTTAGCATTCCCACAAAAAACAACTGTGGAATAAAGCTTGTGGCAAAGGATGTTATAATGGATTACTATCCTTTTCACCGCCATGATTTTTATGAGATTGAATGGATAGTAAGAGGAAGTACCCGTCATGAGATCAACGGGGAGATACGCACAGAAAATGTGGGAACAGTGTTTTCCATGTCTCCCTTGGATTTTCACAGGTATGAATTTATCGACCGCCCCACGATACATATTATCAATATTGATTATAAAAATGCACCTAAGGCAATACAGCATATTCTCGGCAAGGTTGAATTTCCTCTTGTAGGTCATATGTCAGAAGAGTTGCTTTGTGATGTCGAATTCTATTTTGGGGAGCTTTATAAGCTGATGAACGAAACCGAAGGAAATTTTTTAAGCGACAGAATTATCGGTTATACTCTGATAATTCTGAGCAAGATATTCGGTTGCTCGGAATCCAAGACCTCGGTTTCAAGCAGCAGTGGATATTTTCACATAAGACGTGCGATGGAATATATCGACAAGCATTATTCCTCTCATCTTTCTCTTGACAGCGTTGCCACGGCTGTGGCTGTTTCCTCATGTCATCTCAGTAAGCTTTTCAGAAAGACTTGCGGTGTTTCCTTTGTGGAGTATCTCACTGAATACAGAGTCGGAAAAGCTCAGGAGCTTTTGCTTGAAAGCAATAAAAGCGTTGCAGAGATAGCTGATAGCTGCGGTTTTGGATCCTTTTCCGCCTTTTCACGAAGCTTTAAACAGATATCGGGTTGCTCTCCCATCGAATACCGAAAAAAGAGCAGAATATGATCTTTATTGGACTGTTGCCTTACGGCTTCAGTCCTTTTTTTGATTTGAATGGTGAACAGTAATTTGTCGGTGAGGAAGTTTCGCCTCTGCGGAGGCGACCGACGCCGCCGTCGGCTCGTGCGACCTTTTAAAAAAGGTCGATCAAAACTTTGAAAAAGGGAATTTTTATTGTTGTTTATCTGTGTTTCTACATGGAATTTATGAGATTTCTATGTAGAAAACTTGTCATCAATCTCCTCACAAGTCATACTGAGCGTAGCGAAGGATCTGGAAACGCTAAAGGATGAATTCACCGCTATCTGACAGTTTGACAAATTACTGTTTTTACTACATTATTCCGATTATTGCCGTTACCGATTTTGTTGGGGACATAAGGCAGGATGAGGAAAGGGTAAGTCCGATGCTTTTTTCAGGCGCAAGTGCTTGAAATATTTCTTTTTGAAGATCGACAGGAAGATCACCGTACCCCGGGCTGAAGCGTGGACGCATTTTATACCCCGTTTTCTCCATCTCCGAGACGAAAGCATCGCAAAGAGCCTCTATTCGTTCTGCTCCCAGCGCCTGCATCATCAGTCCTTTTGCCGGAGATATCTTGCCGTATTTCATAATAAGTCTGTCAATTCCGATCCCCACCGTTGCAGCAAAAAGTATGATCTTTTTGCATCCCGAAAGATTTTTTGCAAGAGAATCACTCCTCACATGAGAAAATCCCAAATCAAGAAAAGATCCCAAGGCTTTTATCTCAAATTCTCTATAGCAGACCCTATAATCAAGCTCGCTTTTTGCCTCGGCAATACATTCATCGAGCATTTTTCCAAGCTCGCCCAAATCCTTGCCGCCTCCCGCATATCGAATGACCTCACGCCTGTCTATTTCAGATGGCAAAAGGTCTGAAATCACTATGGAAGTCTTCATTTTCCGATCATATCCGAAAGGTTTGCCTGAATTTTCTCGGCAACAGAGGGATTGTTCATAGAATAAACATGAACATTTGTGATATTATTTGCAAAAAGGTCTATTATCTGGTCTGTTGCATAAGCAATTCCCGCCTGCTTCATTGCAAGAGGATCAGAGCCGAATTTATCAACCAGGCTCTTGAAGCGATGGGGCATAAATGAGCCTGAAAGCTTAATTGCCCTCTCAATCTGGTTCGCATTCGTTATTGGCATAATTCCCGCAACGATAGGAACATTTATGCCCGCTTCTCTTATTTTATAGAGAAAATTATAAAGCAGATTGTTATCAAAAAACATCTGTGTCGTAAGAAAATCGCAGCCCGCATCGACCTTTTCCTTTAGATATTTTATATCCTCCTTCTGATCTTTGCTTTCGGGATGTATCTCGGGATAGCAAGCACCGCCGATGCAAAAATCAGCTCCGCTCTCCTTCAGCTCACGCACAAGCTCCGAGGCATGGCGGTATGCCCAATTTTTTCTGTCGCTTGCTTCAAGCTCAGGTGTCAGATCTCCCCGAAGTGCCATAACATTTTCCACACCCGCCGCCTTTATCTCCTCGATTTTTCGACGGACAGTTTCTCTTGTTGAAGAAACACAGGTAAGATGTGCGAGAGTCGGAACACCGTAATTTTCTCCTATATCCTTTGCAATATCAAGGGTATATTTGCTTGTTCCTCCGCCGGCACCGTATGTAACGCTCATAAATGAGGGGCGAAGCTTCGCTATCTCCTCTGTTGCCATCTTGACGCTCTCAAATGCGGTATCTGTCTTTGGAGGAAACACCTCAAAGGAAAGGCTGAGCTTTCCGCTATTCAAAATTTCATTTAATTTCATTTTTTGTTTTTTCCTTTATACTTGCCATGCTTTTTTGCATTGCTTTTTTTAGTCGAAAAGCCAAAATATCCCAATTTTTTTCCAAGCGCAAAATATTCACCGTGAGCAAATGCCGCAAGATGTGCCCTTTCAAGGCAAAGCTTGCCGTCCTTATCCAGCAAGCTCTCGTCAACATTCACCGCCACTATGTCCGCAAGAAACATATCATGGCTCTCCATAGGTATGATATCCGTAACCTTGCACTCGATAGAAAGTGGACTTTCTCCGATGCTCGGACAAGAAACAACGCTCGATTCTTCTCTTGTCAGAGAGCATTTTTCAAATTTATCGACCTTTTTTCCGGTATAAATTCCGCAATAATCCGTGCTTTTCACAAGAGCTTCAGTTGTGAGATTCAGCACAAACTCACCGCTCTCCTTTATTATATGGTGAGAATGACGGCTTGGTCGCACAGAAATATAGGTCTTTGGCGGCTTTGTGTTGATGATTCCCGTCCATGCCACCGTAATTATGTTTGTCTCACCCGTTTCCGCATTTCCGCAGCTTACCATAACGGGGGGCAGAGGTGCGAGAAGCGCACCGCCCTTCCAGCTTACCTTTGCCATATTATTTACCGTATTTTGCGGTATTCTTCATAAGACGGAGTGCGATATCAGCACATTTTTCCATCTCTTCAACCACCGCAAATTCGCTTCTCGAATGGAAATCATAACCGCCTGTTGGAAGATTGGGGCAAGGAAGTCCCATAAAGGAAAGTCTTGCACCGTCCGTGCCGCCTCTGATGGGCGTGCTATATGGCTCGACTCCCTCTTCTCTCATCGCCTCCTCTGCACGGTGGAGAACATAGGGATATTTTTCGATGACCTCTCTCATATTGAAATAGGAATCCTTGAGAATAACATCACATGAGCCTTCACCGTATCTTATATTGATCTTCTCGGCAGCCTCAAGTACCTTCTTTTTCTTTTCCTCGAACTTCTTCATATCATGGTCACGGATGATATAACAAAGCTCCGCTGCTTCAATGCTTCCGCTTATATCGCAAAGATGATAGAAGCCCTCATATTCTCTTGTCTTTTCGGGAACTTCATCTGCTGGAAGCAGAGAAGCATATTCAAGAGCCATGAGAGACGCATTTTTCATCTTTCCGTAGGCACTTCCGGGATGTACCGAAAATCCCTTTATCTTCACTACCGCACTTGCGGCATTGAAATTTTCATATTCGATACCTCCGAGAGCACCGCCGTCAAGAGTATATCCGTAATCAGCACCGAGCTTCTTAAGGTCAACAAGATCGGCTCCTCTGCCGATCTCCTCATCGGGAGTAAAGCATATCTTGATATCACCGTGAGCTTCTCCGCCCGAAATAAGTCTTTCGAGAGCATCCATGATCTCCGCAATGCCTGCCTTATCATCCGCTCCGAGAAGAGTTTTTCCGTCTGTGACAATCAGATGCTTACCGATAAAGCCGTCCCCCGGTGCGCTTCTTACGATGTTCTCCTCTTCACAAAGAACTATATCTCCGCCCTTATATTCAATTATTCTCGCATTTATAGGGCTGTCCGCAACCGCATCCGAGGTATCCATATGTGCAATAAACGCCACCGCAGGATGACCTTCTCCGCAATTTGAGGGAAGCGAACCATAGACATAGCCATGCTCGTCCATCTCTGCTTCGAGTCCAAGTGCGGAAAGCTCTTCTGAAAGAAGAGCACCCAGCTTCAGCTGCTTTTCTGTGCTTGGGCAGCATTCATTTTTCTCAGAGGACATTGTGGGATAAGAAACATATTTTAAAAATCTTTCGATAAGCATTTTTATACCTCACTTTATTCGGAAAAAATTTTATATTCTCCGCTTTGGATTATATCAATAAAATCAATAATATTCTCTATTCTTTCCTTTGTTTTGATGCCCGCAAGCTTTTTCTGGGCATATGCGGAATGATTGTCACTTCCCGCAAACGGAGCAAGACCGTAATTTTTTGCAAATTCCTTTGCCATCCTGTTTTCAAATTCGGTTCTGTTTGCATTGATGATCTCAATTGCATCAACCTTTCTCGGCATCAGCTTGATTCCGCCCTTGATATAAGCCGCTTCTCTGAATGGGTGCGCATGAACAACAAGACCGCCCTCATCTCTTACATAATCGAGATAATCCCAATATGGCATATCCATAATATGCTCATTTCTCAAAAGCCAGCTTGGAGAAAGACCGTATGTGAGAAAATCTGTTCCTCCATAGGAAGCCTCCCAGCCGAAAAACACATCAAGTCCGACCTTTTTCCCTTCACGAAGGGCGTTTGCATATCCCTCACAGAATTTTTCGATCTTTTCCTTCCATGTCAGCCCCTCACGGGGAACGGTGGTGTTTCCGTTCAGAAAATGGTCTGTCACGATTATTCCCGCATAGCCGCTCTCCGCATAAAACTCGACCTGCTCTGCCGCACTTGCACGGGCGCAGGCACTGACCTCGGAAGTGTGAAGATGCGTTTCATATTTATAATACTTCATTTATAACCTCAAATTATCCCTCAATGAGCTTTATTATCTCACAGGGTTTATTTACAAAAACTTTTGCGCCATGAGGCAAAAGCTCCTCTTTTTTTCTGAAGCCCCAAAGAACACTGATACATGGAAGTCCTGCATTTTTGGCAGTCTCAACATCCACCTCGGAGTCTCCGACAAACACCGCCTCTTCCTTTTTCACACCGAGTGTGCTGAGTGCGGCAAGAACCATATCGGGTTCGGGCTTTCTCGGCACGCCTGCAATCTCCCCCAGGGCATAATCGAGCTGCGGATAAAACTCTGCCGCCAGCTCCTTTACAGCACTGTCGATCTTATTGGACACCACCGCCATCTTTATTCCCTTTTCACGGAGTGCATCGAGTGTTTCCGAAATGCCGTCATAGGGGCGTGTTTTTATACGGCAATGTGCCGAATAATACTCACGAAATTCACCGAAAAGCCTCTCAAAATCCGGATTTTTCTCACCGTCCGGAACAGAAAGCGAAACAAGACTGCGAATGCCGTTTCCAACAGCGCATCTTGTTTCTTCAAATGTGCGCTCGCCATATCCGTTTGATGTGAGCATATGATTTATGCCGTCATGAAGATCCTGCAATGTATCAAGGATCGTTCCGTCCATATCCCATATTATTGCTTTGTATTTCATATCTACCTCAATTAATCTCTTGATTCTATCACAAGCAGTGCGCCTTTTCTTACCGAAATGAGGGCAATATTTCCCTCTATCTCATTTGAGACTGCAAACTGATTATTTCTGAATATTTTTGCATTTTTAAGGGGGTATTTACAACCTTCCGCTGAAACTCCCCGACAGACCTTATCAAGTGCGACAAGCGAAAGATATTTATATCCCGTTCTCGGCACAAGAAGGCTGTCATTTTCAAGATATCTGACTCTGTTATATCCGTTTGTGATATAGCAATGAACACCTCTTGCCTTCATATCCGAAAGAATACCGATGCTTGAGAGAGAATGGTCAAGTCTCGTTCCGATACCGCCGATAATGACGATATCATCGCAGCCTCGCTCGATTGCGATCTCCACCGCCGCCTGAGTATCGGTGCAGTCCTTTTCGCACTCAAGCTTTATAAGCTCAATACCGTCGGGAACGCTTGAGCTGCCGAGAGAATCAAGATCACCCACGAGAATATCAACTCTTTCTCCCATGGCACGGGCATTCAGATATCCGCTGTCCGCCGCTATCACAAGGTCTTCCTTTTTCGGCTTTTCTATTATGTTTTCGGCAAAGATAGCTCCGCCGCCGTAAATAAATGCCTTCATTTTATATTTCCTTTAATTTTTGTTCCAGGCCTTTTTCTCTTTAAGTACATCAAACATAGAAACAAAGCTCTCATGTCTGGTTTTTGCGATCCTGCCCTCTCTCACAGCCTCAACGATGGCGCATCCATCCTCCTTCACATGAGTGCATTTTGTATATCTGCATGAGCCGATAAGCGGCTCAAATTCCCTCATTGTCATGGGAAGCTCTTCCTTTGTGAAGAAATCAAAGCGTTCAAAATCAAGCATACTGAACCCGGGGGTATCCGC
The DNA here is from genome assembly GCA_017517035.1 of Clostridia bacterium. Classification (GTDB taxonomy): domain Bacteria; phylum Bacillota; class Clostridia; order Oscillospirales; family CAG-272; genus SIG710. Next base: position 18,896 of record JAFXAN010000028.1, on the reverse strand, counting down.
AATACAGCCGTCAGAGAAGCTCTCACCTATGGGAAAAAGCTCCACATGGCGTGTTGTATGCCTTCCTCGCTCGATCTTTCGGCTGATATCCGATGTGTCAAGCTGAAGATTTGGGAAAAGCACATTCATAAGGGTTGATTTTCCAACTCCCGAAGCACCTGCAAACGCCGCCGTTTTACTCTTAAGCTCTTCACCGACAAAAGTCTTTATCTCGTCTGTGCCCTCGCCCGTTTTGCAGCTCAGAACGAACACTCGGTAGCCCGCAAGACGATAGATTTCAGCAAGCTTTGCCGCATTTTCTCTGTCAAGCTCGCATTTTCCAACGACCACAACAGGCTCAATGCCGCTATGCTCAAGTATCGAGAGCATTTTATCAACCGTTTCAAGAACAGGAGCGGGAGATGCCGCCGCCATTGCAACGAACATGATGTCGATATTTGAAACGGGAGGTCTTATGAGAGAATTTTTTCTCGGTAGGATCTCAAATATCATAATATCGCGCCCGTCCTCCTTTGGGGTAGGCACACCGTCCTTCATTTCAAAGGACGATTCGGTATAGATCACCTCAACCTCATCCCCAACAACGGGAGTTATATGATTATGTCTGAAAACGCCTCTGGCACGGCAGGGACATATCTTGCCCGCTAAGGGATCATCTCCATTTTCCAAAAGGACAAAATAAAGTCCGCCGACGCCTTTGATTATTTTTCCGTGTTTACGGTATTCCATATTACCTCATTTTAAGCCTATTCCGTAGTCGGAAGCATAGACCATACGGGATGAGAGCGAAATGTCTCCGTCCTTTATGGTAAGCTCTATCATTCTTCCTCCTCGAAGGCTGTTATTTATTTCAAATGTACCGCCAAGACCATATCCGTCATAGCCTATACTTGCGGCATATCCAAGCTCGATGCCGCAGTATTTTCCCGAAAAGGCGTTAAGATGGTCATGTCCGCTGTAAATTCCGAGAACACTGCCGCTTCCGAGAGCAGAAGCAAAAAGTCCCGAATTTATGGGAGACGAAGCAACATCTTCTCCATGATTTCCGAGCATTCTTGTCTCCTCGGGGTTTGCCGCAACGATCTCAAACTCCTGAAGCGGAGTATGCGTTACGATGACAGTGGGCATTTTGCCGCTTGCCTCTCTATCAAGAACCTTTTGATTTTCGCTAAACCATGCCACATGAGAAGATGGCACATAACCGTAATCTGCCCCGTTTTCAATCTCATCCGAGAGCAAAGGCTCACCTGATGCACCGCTTGCCGAGGCTGAGATCATGGGGGTCTGTCCCATTGCCCAGATTCCGAAAAGCGGAACACTTCCATTATCTATCTCACCGAAGGGATATATCGGCAAAAAGCAGCTTATAGCTCCGTCCGATGTGATCTCACTCTTTGAAACGCAATATTCAAATGAAGAATATACCTCCATCTGCGCTTCTGCAGAAAGTCCTCCGTCGGTATCCTGCTCGCCGAAGGTCACAGCCCAAGGAATTTTGTTTTCTTCAAGCGGTTTTGTGAGAGCAGAAAGGTATTCTTCAAGCTCTGCCTTTGTGGCGATTCCGCTTGAAGCATCTCCCGAAAAGATCACAAGATTCGGCTTTTCGGTTTCTGCAATAGCCTCAATTGCGTTTACTGTGTTGGGATTTATATCTGCATCCGAGAGCACTAGGAGCTTGAACTTTCCATTTTCGGTAAAATTCAGCGGCTTCTTTGTGCTGCGGAGAGACATAAGCGGCTCGCTTCCGTCTCTGCCAACAAAGGAAATGCTGATATTCCTCGATAATGTAAGCTTTCCGCTGATATAAGAGCCAACATATGAGTCAACAAAATATTTCACTGCAGTTCTGGCTCCCGCCTCGGAAAGTGCTGCAAGTGCAACATTGTTTCCGCTCTGCAAAAGCACGGCATATCCGTTTTTGCCGAGAGCAGCTGCCGTTGTTATATAGTCATCCCCCGAACGGTTGGTATGTCCAACTCTTATTTCATGTCTTGAAATACTTTCGGTATCGGGAACAATCTTAAGGGAAGCACCTGTTTTCTGCAAAAAAAGCTCTTTTAAATATTCTGCAGCTCCTGCGCCCCACACATCCGATTCACTATAAACGATAACATATTCTCTCGAGCTTGATCTGCCCGATTCTGTCATCTGACTTATATGCTTTATACTGTCTCCGCTATATGAATAGGCAAGCACAGTACATAAAATCAGAGAGATCAGACCGATAAAAGAGAACCCGACAATTGCAGTCTTTCTGAAAAGCTCAAAATGTTTTTTTTCTCTCCTACCCACATTTTTTGTGCTTTTTTGCGAAGGGATCGGAGCTTTTTTCTTCAAAGGAGGCTTCTGCGTTTTCTGAGGTCTGCTCTGAAGCGGTCTGCCGTTTGCGCACGGGGGCGGCATTCTCTGTCCGCTATGTGGAGCATTGGGATGCCCCTTCGGCATTCCATCCATATTATGAGGTCTCACAGGCGGTGAAGCAGGCATAGGTCTTTTAACAAATACCTCCTCACCAACATCGCTAAGGCCTCTTTTGTTTTCATTATTTTCCATAAATTATCTCATTAATCCGAGCCTGCGCTGACCTCATAGTTCACCACAGGATCTCCATCAATATTATATCCGATGCTGATAGAAAGGATAGTTCCGGCACTCTCCGAGGATGAAACCACCGTCGCATCGCCAAGAGCAAGCTCATGCTCTGCGAGAAGGGTTCTTGCCTTTTTCACCGTCATACCCACAACATTCGGAACTCTCCAGCCGTCCATCTCCACAAATTCAACGCTTGGGCCCGCTTCATATTCGCCGTTGCTGACTGTGAAATTCACAGTTGCAACACCGCTTGAAATAGGAGTTCCGGGAGTTGGGTACTGCTCAATTATCCTTCCCTCTTCAAGCTCACTTGGTGCTTCGCTTCGTTTGCCAAGCTTAAGACCGACCTTTGCAAGCTCTGCTTCCGCCTGTCTTACGGTAAGTCCCGTTATATTGGGGACGGATTTCTCCACATAACTCTGTCCGCCGCTGACGGTAAGTGTTACCGAAGCTCCGGGAGCAACGCTTGTTTTGGGAAGCAAGCTTTGACCGATAACAGTTCCCGCCGCCTTATCAGATTCCTCATATGTGACCTCGGTAATGATGAGGGCAAGATCTGCAGCCATCTGTCTTGCCTCTGTCTCGCTTGTCCCTCTGAAATCGGGAACCTCAACAGCATTCGAGCCTGATGCCTTGCCCATACTTACATAAACCGTAACAGTTGAACCTACTGCCGCAGAATCACCTGCCGCAGGATAGGTATAGCAAACCTTTCCTCTTGAAATGCTTTCGCTGAACACCTGCTCAAGCGAGACCTTAAGACCAAGCTTTTTGAGTGCAAGCTCAGCATCTCGGCTTGATTTTCCCTCATAGCTCTCAAGAATGAGAAGTTCTGCGCCAAGGCTCACCGTGAGCTTCACCGTCTGCTTCTGTTTGTTTGCGGAGACCTTCACTCTCTGTCCCTCTGCGGGGTACTGCTCAAGTATCTGCCCTTTTACCGAGTTTGAATCGTATTTTTCGGTTATATCGACGGTATAATAGGTCGAGCTGAGGCCAACAGCATCCTGTGTTGTATAGGTATATCCCACAACCTTCGGAACGGTAAGGGTTATAATATCCGAATCAACATTAATTATTCCGAAAATTCCAAGTGCCGCATCAAGAAGCACAAAAAGGCTCACAAGGAATACCACTCCAAATGCGGAAGCAACACCGAGAATGATCGGGAACATACTTTTTCCGCCCTTTGCCGTCTTCTTTTTCTTTGACGGCTGTTTCTTTGCAGATTTTTCCGCTGTTGTATTTTTGGGATTCGGACGGAATACTATTCCGGGGTCTGCCTTAAGTCTTGCGATCTGACGAAGCATCTGTGTTGCGCTCTGGAAGCGAGCCTCCGGATCCTTTTCCATTGCGGAAAGGGTTATTTGCTCAAGACCCCTCGGAATTGAGGGATTGATGCTTCTGGGAGGTGTCGGATCGTCATTTATCTGCTTCAGCGCCACCGTTATCGGGCTTTCGTCATAGAACGGCAGCTTTCCGCAGGACATCTCATAGATCATAACACCAAGGGAATAAAGGTCGCTTCTTCTGTCGATAGCTTTTCCCTCTGCCTGCTCGGGGCTGATATAGAAAACAGTTCCGATCGCCTTATCCGTAAGGGTAAGGGTTTCGGCATTTGGAAGCTTTGCTATTCCGAAATCCATCACCTTGATAACGCCGTTTTTAAGCAGCATTATATTCTGCGGCTTTATATCTCTATGGACAACGCCCTTTGAATGTGCGTGCTCAAGAGCATGGAGTATCTGCTCGGTATAGCTGATTATCTCGCCAAAGGACAGTACTCCCTTTTTCGTCATATAGTCCTTAAGGGTGATTCCCTCGATATACTCCATGACGATAAATTTTATATTACTTCTGACAGAAATGTTGAAAATTCTTACTACATTCGGGTGAGAGAGCATTGCAACAGCCTTTGATTCATTTACGAATCTTCTCACCTGTGCTTCATCGCTTGCTATGTCCTCACGCAGCATCTTGACGGCAACCGTTCTCTTCTCGGCAAGATCATATGCCTGGAAAACCACCGCCATTCCGCCAACGCCTATGGTCTTCATTATTCGATATCTGTTATCGAATACCTGACCCACATAGCGCTCGTAACCTTCCATATTCATCCTTTATGCCCTCTCCTTCTTATATTTTGAGAAGCACAACGGTGATATTATCTGCACCGCCGTTTGCATTTGCCGCTTCTATAAGAGAGAGTACTTTTTCTTCCGGATCACCTTCGCATGATATTATTTTGAGGATATCCTCATCAGCCACCATTCCTGTAAGACCGTCGGAGCAAAGCAGAAAATAAGTATCGCCCTCAAAATCGGTCTCAACCGTTTCAACATCTGCCTTTATTTCCTCTTCCGTTCCCACCGCACGCATGATGATATTGCGATTTGAGCTGTTTTTAGCCTCATCGGGGGTGAGCTTTCCTATGTCCACAAGATACTGAACATAAGAATGGTCATGAGTAAGCTGCTCAATGCTTTCACCGCTTATTCTGTACATACGGCTGTCTCCGATATTGACCGAATAAGCGCCCTTATCGGTATAAAGAAGCGCAACAAGAGTTGTTCCCATGCCGCAGAGTTCAGGACGCTTTTTCGCCTCACCAAAAACCGCCTTATTTGCGCAGAGCGCAGCGTTTTCAAGGAGCAATTTGAGATCAACTCCATCCGAATCCAGCATCCCTTCCTTAACTCTCGGCAAAAGAACTGCCTTTATCTCCTCCGAAAAGGCTTCAAGTGAGAGACGGCTTGCTTCCTCGCCTCCCGCAGCTCCGCCCATTCCGTCGCAAACAGCAAGAAGGATGGCATTTTCGGCAATTTCATATATGCCGAAGCTATCCTGATTTCCCTTTCTGAGTTTTCCTATGTCGGTTTTACCAAAGTATATCATATTTCCTCCGAAGCTTATGCTTTTTAAGCATAAGGATATGTTCTGTGTTTTATCTATCTAAAACGGCATTTGCCGTGCATTATTCTTCTTTTGATTTTGTATTTTCTCTGCGAAGCTGTCCGCAGGAAGCGTTTATATCCGAGCCGAGCTTGCGTCTGACAGTTGCCCTGATCCCTCTTTTTTCAAGGACTGCTGCAAATGCCTTTATCGCCTCGTCTCCGCTCCTTTTGAAGCCGGTCTCCTTTACCTCATTTACAGGTATAAGATTTACATGGATCGGCATACCTTCCTTTTCGCTCCGAAGTGCTCCGTTAAGAACCCTTGCAAGCTTCTCAGCGTTCTCTTTCGAATCGTTTTTGCCCGATATCAAGGTGTATTCAAAGGATATGCGCCTCTTTGTAACTCCGTAATAATCACGGCAGGCACGGAGAAGCTCGCCAACGCCCCATTTGTTGTTTATCGGCATTATTGCACTTCTCGTCTCATCATCGGGAGCATGGAGAGAGATCGAGAGAGTTATCGGAAGATCAAGCTCCGAGAGCTTATATATTTTATCCACAAGACCGCAGCTTGAAAGCGATATATGCCGATAACCGATATTAAGTCCTTCCTCACAGCCAACAAGCCGAAGGAACTTCACCACATTATCGAAATTATCAAGAGGCTCACCGATTCCCATCATAACGATATTGGAAATTCGCTCGCCCGTATCATTCTGCGCTGCGATAACCTGCCCCAGAAGCTCGGACGGAGTGAGATCTCGAACCTTTCCGCCGATGGTGGAGGCGCAAAATTTGCATCCCATTCTGCATCCCACCTGAGATGAGATACAAATCGTATTTCCGTGGTTATATTTCATCACAACAGACTCGATACAGTTTCCGTCAACAAGCCCGAAAAGGTATTTCACCGTTCCGTCGATGGCGGAAATGAGCTTTTTTTCGATATAAGGCAAGCGGTATTCGCATTTTTCATCAATCTTTTCACGCAGAGCCTTTGAAAGATTTGTAATGTTCTTTGGATGGATACCTTTATGTATATTTGTGAATATCTGCTTTGCTCTGTATTTTGCCTCTCCAAGCTCTTCTGTGACGAAGGTCTCAAGCTCTGAAAGCGAGAGAGACAAAATGTCGATCTTTTTTTCATTTATTCCGTTTTCCATATGTCTCCCCCTTCTTTGTCAATTTTTCCGAAGCTTTGCGATAAAAAATCCGTCGCTTCCGTGCTCATCGGGATAGAGCGTCAGCATTCCTTCGCTTTTTATACCGCCCGCCTCAAAGGGAACAAGCGAAAGCTCCGGATGCTTTTCCATAAGTATTTTAATATTGTTCTCGTTCTCCGAGGGCAATACCGTGCAGGTGGAATATACCATAATGCCCCCCTTTTTCAGATATCGGAGATTGTTTTCGGCAATTGAGAGCTGTATCTCGGGAAGCCTGTCTATATCTGTCAGCTCCTTATATCTGATATCCGGCTTTTTCGCTATAACGCCAAGTCCCGAGCAGGGTACATCGCATAATATCCTGTCAGCAGTTTCAAGAAGAGATTCGTCAAATTTTCTGCCGTCTCTCGGCTCGGCTTTAATTATGTCAATTCCAAGTCTTTCAGCCCCTCGTCTGATGAGAGAAAGCTTGTTTTCGTGCAGATCAAAGGAGCTTATCTCGCCCTCGTTTTCCATCTCCATAGCAAGCGAAAAGCTCTTTCCGCCGGGAGATGCACAGCAATCTATGATCTTTTCCCCCTTTTTCGCTCCAAGCACTGCTGCACAAAGCTGCGAAGCCTCGTCCTGAACGAACCAAAGTCCTTCCGCTTCACCCGGTATAAGTGAATATGGAGTGCTTCCCGAAAGCTTGATCCCAACCTTCGAAAAGCTTGTTTTTTCCGCTGATATTCCACTTCTCATTAGCAAAGCCAGAAGATCATCACATCTTGTCTTCAATGTGTTTGTCCTGAGTGTCATAAAGGGAGCTTCATTCATTGCGGAAAAGATCGCCTCGGTGCGTTCTCTGCCAATATCATGGCAGAATCTTTCGCATATCTCCTTCGATACCGAATATTTCACCGAAAGATATTCGGAAATATCCTCTTCATGGGGCAATCTTATTCTTTTTTCCGTGCGGACAAATGATCGCAGAAGCGCATTGACAAATCCCTTTGAACGCTTGCCCACAAGCTCAACGCTTTCATTTATCGCCGCATGATCGGGGATTCTGTCAAGATAGATAAGCTGATAAAGCCCCAGCCGCAGAGCATTTCTGACACTTGATTCGATTTTGGATGGGGGAAGAGATGACATTTTGTCAATTTGATAATCAAGAGTGATCTTTCGCTCGATAACTCCATAAACAAGAGTTGTCAGAAGTCCCCTGTCCGCACCCGAAATTCCGCTCTGCTCGATGGCGGCATCAAGAGCAATATTTGAATATCTCTTTGCCGCCTCGATTCGGTCAAGCACCATAAGAGCGACTCTCCGCACATTTATTTTGTTTTCCATGTTTTTTGCCGCTCCTTTCGGTGTTTTCTTAATCTCTTCTTCTGTTTGCAATAATGAGCAATCTGAGAATTTGTGAGAGAGCCGATGCAAGTGCTGCAACATATGTCAAAGCTGCGGCGCTCAGCACCTTTCTTGCGCCTCGAAGCTCATCGCTTGTGAGCCTTGCGCTGCTGTCAAGAGCTTCCATAGCTCTTCTGCTTGCGTTAAATTCAACGGGAAGTGTCACAGCCTGAAAAACCGCTGTAAGTGAGAACAAAATGATTCCAAACATCGCTATTTCATAGCTGAAAAGAAGTCCGATGATGAATATGGGAAGCGCAAGCTTTGATCCGATATTAGTTACAGGGATTATTGCGCTGCGCAGCTTCATAGGTCCATACCCCTCTGCATACTGAACGGCATGACCTGCTTCGTGCGCCGCAACTCCCACTGCAGCAATTCCAGTTGAGCCGTAAACCGCCCCGGAAAGTCTTATCACATTTGTTCTCGGGTCAAAATGGTCTGTGAGGTTTCCTGCTATCTGCTCGATCTTCACATGATGAAGCCCGTTCCTGTCAAGGATCAGCCTTGCGGCATCGGCTCCTGTCATTGAGCATCCGGTTCTCACATTATTATACTTATTGAATGCGCTGCTTACCATCGCCTGAGCCACAAGAGCAAAGATCATTGCGGGAATCAGCACAAGATAGGAATAATCAAAATAAAAATAAGGCATAAGGCATTGCTCCTTTCAAATATTATTTAAGAAGGTCGCCTATGGCAATTTTTCTGCCTCTTATAAAGTCGCTTGCATCCATTCTTCCCTTTCCCTCGGGAAGCACACGGAGAAGCTCAATGGCACCATCTCCGCATTTCACCGTGATTCCGCCATCAAGCGAGATGACCTCGCCCACTACGCCTTCTCCCTTAAATGCTGAAACTCTTGCCTTCAGCACCTTCAGAAGCTTTCCGTCGGGAGTATGGGTAAATGAAAGTGGGATGGGAGAAAGACCTCTGATAAGATCATGGATCTCTCTTGCGCTCTTTCCGAAATCTATGAGACAATCAGCTTTTTCTATCTTTGCGGCATATGTCATTTCCGCATCATTCTGCTTTTCTCTGGGAGCTTTTTCCTCTTTTATGTCATTTACCGTTTTCAGAAGAAGAGCTGCACCAAGTGCTGCAAGTCCGTCATGAACATCCTCAAAATCATGCTCATCTTCAATGACGAACTCTTCCTTATATATCATGTCGCCCGTGTCAAGTCCCACATCCATATACATGGTGGTGATGCCCGTGATCTTCTCGCCGTCAATTATAGCTCTCTGCATAGGTGCCGCTCCTCTATACTTGGGCAGAAGCGAGCCATGGACATTTATGCAGCCGTATTTCGGATAATTTATCACATTTTCGGGCAGTATCTTGCCAAATGCAACAACAATTATCATATCCGGATCTATCTCACGAAGAAGCGCGTCAAAATCCTCGCCTTTCAAGGTTTTCGGCTGATATACGGGAATATTTTTCTCAAGAGCATATTCCTTAACGGGAGGAGGCGTCAGCTCATATCCCCTGCCCTTCGGCTTATCGGTCTGTGTTACAACTCCAACAACATTTTCGCCGCTCTCGCAAAGTGCTTTAAGGGAAGCCAAGGCAAAATCGGGAGTTCCCATAAATAATATCTTCATATTTTTTCCTTTTTAATTAGTCGTACATTTCGATGGCGTTATCAATATAGAGTTTACCGTCAAGATGATCAAGCTCGTGACAAAAAGCTCTCGCAAGAAGTCCGCTTCCGCTGATGTCAAATTCCTCGCCATTTCTGTTCATTGCTCTGACGGTCACATGCATCGGGCGGTGAGTTTTTCCGCTTCTTCCGGGTACGGACAGACAGCCCTCGATCTCCTCCTGAGTTCCCGCAGTTGCGATAATTCTGGGATTGATAAGCTCGATAACCTTCCCCTCCTCAACCTCAATAACGACAACACGGCGAAGCACGCCCACCTGAGGTGCAGCAAGTCCGACACCCTCTGCCTCATGCATTGTTTCAAGCATATCGTCAAGAAGAGTGCATATTCTGGGTGTTATGGTTTCAACGGGACGGCAGACCTTTCTGAGGGTTTCGTCCCCTATTTTTAGTATGTTTAGCTTTGCCATTTATAATTCTTCCTTTTCTTACAATTAAACAAAATGATTTTTTCTTGGAAGCGCCAAGAGAGAACAGCTTCCGCATTTTTTATATGTGCGCCAAAAATCCTCAGAACCGAGCATATATCCATGAGGAAGCTTTACCTCGCATTTTATGCCCTCATCACATTTAACATCGATGCGTACATTCTCGCCTTTTCTTTCCCATCTGACCTCTATTCTGCCGCCCGGAGCTTCATAGCTGCCCTCGGCAAAGGTGAGATCGCTGATAAAATTGGGCTTTACAACGATGTTATTTGGGTCATCTCCTATGGGATTCACATTGATGCCCACAACATGACGCAAAAAATAATGATTCGTGTCACCAAAGAAATGGTGATTCTGGGATTTGCAGTCGCTTACATTCTTTCTGAACATTTCGGGAAGCGATGTCATGCCTTGGTTTATATAATAAGCGTAGGAAGGAAATTCATCCTTCATAATCATCTTATAAGCAAGCTCGCTTTCGCCTGCAGCAGTGAGCACATGAAAAATCACACGCAGGCAAAGATATCCGCCCTCCACATTATCATCCGACATATGGATAAGATCAACAAGCCTTCTCAGTGCCTCCGGCTTCTCGGAATTTTCAAAAATATTATAGTATATAGCCATTGCCTGTGCGCTCTGACTTTTGCAAACTGCCGTCATTGTTTCAAAATCAATGAAACTAAAGCGGATCGCATCCCTCATCTCCTTGCCAAGCTGTCTTGCAAACGAGGCATCAAGAGTGTTTCCGATGGCGAGGAACATTTTTTCTGCCTTTGTGCATATATCGTAAACCATAACGCTGTCGGTAAATTCGAGCGTTGTTGTATAATGTCCTTCACTTTTGGCACCAACGGGAGCCCAATCTCCAAGACCGATGGCAACAAGTCCTCTATGGTTTCTGCGATTTGAAATATACTCAAGATATCTCATCATCGCATGGCGGTTTTCCTTTATTATTTCGGTATCACCCCGATAAATATAGCACATATAAGGAAGCTCAAAAAGAACTCTGTCCCAAGCAGGGCCGTTGCCCCAACTAAAGCCCCAGCCGGCAGTTGGAACGATTCCAGGAAGTGCTCCCTCCTCATTCTGAGCCGCTCTTATGCTGCAGAGCCATTCTCTATAGCTGTTCTCTGCCTCATATGACATTATCATATGCTCACAGGATGAAGCAGCGTCACCCGTCCAGCCGTTCTTTTCTCTATGGGGACAATCCGTTGGAAAATAATAGAAATTTGATAGATCGGAGTTTACCGCAGCAGCCCAGAGCTTGTTTGCGATCTCGTTTGAGCATTTAAAGCTTGCCCTCTTTTTGAGATCCGAATTCATAACGAGATAGGTGAGTGCATCCTCTGTTGCCTGATCCTCGTTTATTCCGTGAACATAAACATATCTGAAGCCGTGATAGACGAACATGGGAACGAAAACTTCCTCTTCCTTATCGCCTCGGCAAACATAAACATCTCTCTGAACATACCCATCGGGGAAGAAAAATATATTGCTGTAATCTGCCTTTCCTTCCTCATTTACATTTTCACAGCACTGAAAGGAAATGACCTGTCCGGCTTTTGCGTTCTTTATTTTAAAGCGGAAAATTCCCGCTGTATTTTTGCCGAAATCGTAAATATATCCACCGCTGCGTTCGGGAGCGATGTTCTTAAGTCCATCAAAATAGCCTTCATCGGAGCTTTTCCACCTTTTGTATGGTGCAAGCTCGCCCTTACATACCTTTATGGGTGCAAGCTCATCTGTAACCCTTATTGGCTCTGCCTCGCAAAGCTTTGCATATCCTCTCGGCTGCTCTGCACAAATAACGGGACGCCATGAGCTATCATCAAATCCCACCTCGCACCAACCGTCATTTTCAAGACGTGCGTCATAGAAAACTCCATAACGGTAATTATCAAAGGTAATGGGGGACTCTGTGCAAAGGAAATCGGTTGCGTCAAATTCCGTTATATCTTCACCGCACTCGGCTCTGAAATTAAGTGCCATTCTTGGAGATGATGCAAATTTTGCATCCTTAAATTCCCAGTGATCTGTCATAGGATTATTAAATCCGTTTCCGAGAACAACACCAATGACATTTTCACCCTCACAGAGCTTTTCCGCAAGATTATAGTTATCATAATATACAATATCATCCGGATTTGATATATACGGCGCAAGATAACCCTTCGTAACCTTTTCGCCATTGACAAAAAGGTCATAAAAGCCAAGACCGCAAATAAGAATTTCAGCCTTATCGGGCTTTGCGGAAAGGGCAAAGCTGCGTCTGAAGGCAGGCGCATTTATATGATGAAATTCATTGCATATTTGCTTTGTTGCGCAAACAAAATTTTTTGAAAAATCAAGCATTTTTACCTCCAAAATACTCATCAGAGAGATGACGGGTTAAAATCTATCGAAATATAAGGCTTTCTGCTGTATTTTGAGCGTCCTCTTGCGCTCTCGCCCGAGAAAAGACGAAGAAGTGCGGCAAAAAGCTCACGGCTCCTCTTATTTAATCGGCATTTTATAACGAGCCTCATCCTGCATCTGCCATCAACCTTATATATTGGTGCTTCAAAGGGCCCGAAGACCACCTTTTTAACATCCGAAAACGCACCGCCCTCGCCCGTCATGGCTTCAAACTCCTCGCAAAGCTTGCGCACTGCCATGAAAAGCTCACGCTCATCCTCAGAGCTTACCGTTATAAGCACGATATCGCAGAAGGGTGGGAAAACAAGTAGCCTTCGGAGCTTTATCTCACGCTCGTAAAATGTCTCATAATCCTGCGCACAGGCAAGCCTTATAACATCATGGTCGGGATTGCAGGTCTGAATGACCGCCTTTCCCCTCTCATTTGCTCTGCCCGCCCTCCCTATAACCTGAGTAAGCATAGAAAAAGTGCGCTCGTTGGCTCTGTAATCATCAAGATAGAGAGATGAATCCGCAAGAAGCACTCCCACAAGAGTGACTGCGGGGAAATCATGTCCCTTTGTCACCATCTGTGTTCCCAGAAGTATGTCCGCTTCTCTCGCTCTGAACGAGCCGAGTATTTTATCATATGAAAATTTGGTCGATGTTGTATCTGTATCCATTCGGAGGACCTTTGCTCCCGATACAAGAAGCGAAAGTTCCTGCTCAACTCTTTGTGTACCGTATCCCATATGCGCCAGCTTATCCGATTCGCATTTGGGACATTTTTCGGGAAGTGCGGCTTTATATCCGCAAAGATGACAGGCAAGATAGCCCTCATCATATGTTCCTCTTTTTGTGTGGTATGTCATCGAAACGCTGCAATTGGGACATGACAGAGCCTCACCGCATTTTCGGCAGCTGACAAATGTATTATATCCCCGTCGGTTGAGGAAAAGTATTGATTGCTCTCCCTCGCTGTGTACACGGCAAAGCTCCTCTGTAAGATAAGAGCCGAGAGGTGAAATATTACCTCCCTTTGCCTCATCTCTCATATCCGCTATGGTAACGGTTGGCAGCTTTGCACCGCCATATCTGTTTTTCAGCTTTATGAGAGTGTATTTTCCCTCCACAGCCTTTTGATAGCTTTCAAGAGAGGGGGTTGCCGAAGCTAAAAGCATCAGTGCCTTTTCCGAAGCGCAACGATATCTTGCAATATCTCTTGCATGATATTTTGGATTCTGATCCGATTTATAGGTCTGCTCCTGCTCCTCGTCGATTATAATAAGTCCGAGATTACCCACAGGGGCAAAAACCGCACTCCTTGTTCCTATAACGATTTTTGCTTCTCCTTCAAGAGCACGGAGATATGCGTCATATCTCTCTCCCGAGGATAGTGCCGAATGCACCACGGCGCAAAGATCGCCGTATCTCTTTTTGAAGATTCCGATGGTCTGGGGGGTCAGTGAGATCTCGGGCAAAAGAAGGATAACTCCTCTGCCATCCTTTAGCATCTTGTCGATAATGGCAGTCATAACGCTGGTCTTTCCGCTTCCTGTCACACCGTGAAGAAGTGCCGCCCTTGCTTCGCCGCTGTCGGCAAGCTCCGAAAGCTTTTCATATGCCGCTCTTTGCTCGTCGCTGAGAATTATCTCCTTTGCGCCCTCATTTGAGAGCGACATATAGGGATCTCTGAAAACGACCTCCTTCTCCTCGGAAAAAACGCCTTTTTCGCAAAGCGCACGAAGATTTGCCTTTGTTGCTCCGGAAGAAAAAAGCTCCGCATCCGAGAGAACGCCCTCGCTTTCGAGAAGTGCCTTTATTGCATCAAGCTGACCCTTTGCGCTTATTCGGCAAAACGCCCCTTTTTCCCGATTCAGCACCTTTTCCGCTTCGGGGATGGAAATCGCAAGAGTATATTTGCTGACAGTCTGCTGTTTTCCGTGACTGCGCAAAGTCATTTCTCTTGTGATATATCCGCTCCCAAGAAGCTTTTCGGTGCATTCCCTTGCCGCTATGCCGAATTTTTCCTTTAGCGCACCCTCGGAAATGACCTTTTTCTCTCTTATATATTCGAGAATCTTCAAGGTAAGCTCATTTTTGCTCCTCGGAGCACCTTCCTTATCGGTGGGTCTGAAATATTCCACAAGGCGAGAAAATGCGGCAGACGGTATCATGGAATGGACAGCCTCTCCCATCGTGCAAAGCGTCTGCTCACGCATATAAAACGCAAGCCCCAGTCTTTTTTCATCAAGGAAAAGTTCATCCGAGCAAACCGACATTATCGGTTTTATTCCCTTAAGATTCGGGGGCGCACTTTCCGCAAGAGCCGTCACAAGAGCAATAGTTCTTCTGTTTCCGCCGCCAAATGGCACGGTGACAAAGCTGCCCACTCTGATATTTACTCTCAGCTCACCCGGAATATAATATTCGAATGCGCGATCAAGCGCAAATGGATTATCAAGTATATAAACGCTTGCATATTGCGGCATGGCGCATTCTCTCCTTTGTTATTTTTCGGAATATATTATTCCTCGTCCGTGTCCTCTACCTCAAGAATGTCATCGTCTTCAAAAACGGTGTCATCGTCATCTGCTTCGTCCTCATCTGCAAAGTTCAGAGCCATATTTCTTCTTGCTTCCTCAGCGAGGAGTCTGCTCTCTGCAGCAAGTCTTTCGCTCTCGGCTCTTGCAGCTCTCTTTGCTGCGGCAGCCTCGGGATCAAGGATAACGAAATCGCCTGTGAAGAGACGGTTGATAGCGCATTTAACAGCCTTTTCATCTCTGAACTCACGCTTGATCATGGCATAAACAGCCTTATCTGCATCCTTATTGCCCTGAGTCATCTTTTCTGCGGTTTCTCTTTCCTTGACATATTCGTCTGTGATCATTCTTGCACACTTTGCTGTGGCAATGACCAGCTCATAACGATTGTACTTATCCTTTGTAAGATCACTGATAGATGGGAAAATCATAAATATACCTCCATGCCTTTTTTGGCTAATTTTTTACTGTTTTTTATTCAAAATATTTTTTTGCCGCATCGGGGCTGCGCAAAAGCCTTAACTTTTCTGCACGGACAATGGAAATAATATCGTCCGCCGTCATTTCCGCACCGCCGTCACGGTTATAGACAACATAATCATAGCTGCCGAGCCTCTTCAGCTCCTCACGGGTTCTTTCAAGCCTTTTGAGGATAACCTCCTCACTCTCCGTTCCTCTGCCGCGAAGTCTCGATTCCTGCACCGAAAAGCTGGGGGGCAAAAGCATTATGAGAACCGCATCGGGATAGAGCCTTTTAACATTCTCCGCTCCCTCGACCTCAATTTCGAGAATGAGATTTTTTCCCGAATGGAGAACCTCCTCGGCCTCCTTTTTGGGAGTTCCGTAATAATTTTCACAGTATCTTGTATATTCAAGCATACCGCCGTTTTTTATTCTCTCCTCAAATTCCTCGGTGCTTATATAGTGATAATTCACACCGTTCACTTCCCCCGGGCGGGGCGCTCTCGTTGTTGCCGAAACAGAATAAACGAAATCATCGTTTTTCTCCATCAGGCATTTAAGAACCGTTCCCTTGCCGCTTCCCGCAGGGCCGCTGACCACAAGAAGAAGGCCTTTACCCGAAATACTCATTCATCTGCCTCCTCTTCCGTCTCGTCCTCCGCAGCACTGTCGCTATCCATTCTGTTTGCGATAGTCTCGGTCTGAATTGCAGAAAGAATAACAAGCTCGCTATCGGTGATAATGACAGCTCTCGTTCTTCTTCCGCAGGTGACATCAATGACCCTTCCCTCATCCTTTGAATCCTGAACAAGTCGCTTGATGGGTGCGGAATCGGGGCTGACCAGCGCAACGATCCTCTCAAGTGCCACCATGTTTCCAAAGCCTACGTTGATAAATTTCACAAAAATGCCCCCTTATTCAATATTCTGTATCTGCTCACGAACCTTTTCAAGCTCGGTCTTAACATCGACAACATATCTTGCAATGTTTGAATTGTTGCATTTTGAGCCGATGGTGTTTATCTCTCTGTTCATCTCCTGCATAAGGAAGTCCAGCTTTCTTCCGACAGGCTCTGTGCTCCTCGTATATTCATCAAAGGCATCGAAATGCGAGCGAAGACGAACAAGCTCCTCGTCAATGGCGATCTTATCGGCAAATATCGCACACTCTGTAAGTATCCTGCTCTCATCAATGCTGATATTGTTATCCGAGAGCATTTTATGTATTCTATCCTCAAGCTTGACCTTATAGTCCGCAACATCGCCAAGAGAAAGCTCCTCGATCTTATCAACGGTCCCTCTTATGCCATCGATCTTTGCACAAAGGTCACACTCTATATTTCCTCCCTCACGCTCTCTTGCAAGGAGGAATTGCTCTATTGCATCATCAAGAACCGCTGAAATATCCGCCCAATCGCGTTCCGCATCCTCCTCCGGCTTTTTGATAACAAAGATATCACTGTATCTTGCGAGGCTCATAACGCTGATGTCATCACGAAGGGAAAAAGTATCTCTTATATTGCGCAGAGCATTGAGATATCCTTCGGCAAGAGTGAGATCCACCGATATATCAGCCTGTGCGCTCTCGATAACATCAACTCCGATATAAACATCGACCTTACCTCTCGTCAGCCCCTTTGACTGAAGATATGGCTTGATCCTTTCCTCAAGGAAGGAAAAAGCTCTTGATATCTTCACCGAGCAATCGAGATATCTGCTGTTAACGCTCTTTATCTCGGCTGTGATGTCCTTTCCTCCAACAGTGCCTCTGGCTCTGCCAAAGGCGGTCATGCTTTTCATCATAAAATATCTCCTTTTGCCGCTTTCACGGCATTTTTTCGGCTTTTTTAATTTAATTATAGATATACATAGTATATAATACACCAAAAATACGATTTTGTCAACTTTTTTCAAAATTTGGCAGTAGTTTTTTTGTACAAAAAAATCAACCTTTTTCCTGATTTTTTGAGCGCAGATGACGTTTTTTCATTTTTTTGGCAAAAAAATTTTAAATTTTTGAAAATATTTGGCAAAACCTATTGTAAAAATTGAAAAAATGGTTTATAATAGAGTGAAAATTTATAATTTAACATCTACTAATCGGAGGATTACAATTTTATGGTAGTAGCAGGCGATTTCAAAAACGGTATTACTTTTGACAGAGACGGCCAAGTTCTTCAGGTCGTTGAGTTCCAGCACGTAAAGCCCGGTAAGGGTGCTGCTTTCGTTCGTACTAAGCTCAAGAATGTTATCACAGGTGCGGTTATTGAAGAAACCTTCAACCCCACAGATAAGTTCGAGAATGCTTATATCGACAGAAAGGATATGCAGTATTCTTATGACGATGGTGATCTCTATCACTTCCTTGATACAGAGACATGGGAGGAAACTCTCGTTGGACGTGACAAGGTTGATGACAACTTCAAGTTCGTTAAGGAAGAGATGATGTGCAAGATCATTTCCTATAAGGGCAACATTTTCGGTGTTGAGCCTCCCACATTTGTTGAGCTTGAGGTTACAGACACAGATCCCGGCTTTGCAGGAAACACAGCAACAAACACTCTTAAGCCCGCAACACTTGAAACAGGTGCGGTAGTAAAGGTTCCGCTCTTTGTCAATATTGGCGATACACTTAAGATCGACACTCGTACAGGCGAGTATCTCTCCAGAGTTTAATCAATAATCGAAGGGGAAGTCCTTTTAAAGGCGCTTCCCCTATATTTTAAAAACAGAAAGGAATTTTATCATGACACTTACCGAAAAGGCAGCTTATCTTAAGGGACTTACAGAAGGCCTCGGACTTGATGCAAACAAGCCCGAAACAAAAATCATAAACGAGCTTATCACTCTCATAGAGGATATGTCCCGCACAATTGCGGATCTTGAAGAGGATGTCGAATACCTTAACGATTATATCGAAGAGGTTGATGAGGATCTCGGAACCATCGAAGAAGATTTCTATGCAGAGGATGATTTCGACTGCGACGGCGATTGCGACTGCTGCGACTGTGACTGCGATTGCGATTTTGACGATGACGAGGATTTTGATGAGGAATGCTATGAGATCGAATGTCCCTCTTGCGGAGAGACTATCTGCTTCGACAGCACTATCGACAGAGATGACCTCGTTTGCCCCGCTTGCCAGGAAAAGATCGGCGGCTAATTTTAAGTAAATATCACAAAAAGACTGTCCATTAAGACAGTCTTTTTGCTTTCAAACAGTAATTTGTCGGTGAAGGAGTTTCGCCACTGCGGTGGCGACCGGCACCGTTGCCGGCTCCCGCAAGCTTTTAAAAAAGCTTGAGCAAAACTTTAAAAAGAGGATTTTTATTGTTGTTTATCTGTGTTTCTACGGAG
>JAFXAN010000027.1 GCA_017517035.1 Clostridia bacterium | reverse complement strand
TCAAAACTTTGAAAAAGGGAATTTTTATTGTTGTTTATCTGTGTTTCTACATGGAATTTATGAGAATTCTATGTAGAAAACTTGTCATCAATCTCCTCACAAGTCATCCTGAGCGTAGCGAAGGATCTGGAAACGCTAAAGGATGATTTCATCACTATCAGACTGTTCGCTAAATTACTGTTTATCTGAAGCGCAAACAAAAATTTACACTGATGTATAGACAAATGGGAATAAATGTGTTATAATATAATGAATATTTGTTTCAAAAAGTAAATTTTTCAATCGAAAGGTTATATAATAATGGAAAAATTGTCAACACAGCCTTATAAGGGCACAAGAGATTTTTATCCCGAGGAAATGAAGCTTCGCAACTGGTTCTTCGGAAAGATCAGCGAAACTTTGAAGCTTTTTGCTTTTGACGAATATAACGGCCCTATGCTCGAATCCCTTGAGCTTTATGCCGCAAAGAGCGGTGACGAGCTTGCCCGTGAGCAGACCTATAATTTCACAGACAGAGGAGGACGAGATCTTGCTATCCGTCCCGAGATGACCCCCAGCGTTGCAAGAATGGTTGCGGCAAAAATGGGCGAGCTGAATTTTCCTCTCAGATGGTTCTCCATCCCCAATATGTACCGCTACGAGCGTCCCCAGCGTGGTAGACTTCGTGAGTTCTGGCAGCTCAATGTTGACCTTTTCGGATGCGACACATATGAGGCCGACCTTGACATCATTCAGAGCGCAATTGCAATTCTTCGTGCCTTTGGTGCTGATGAAAATATGTTCAAGGTTCATATCAACAACCGCCGTTTCTTCAATGATGTTATTGCCGCTGTTTGCGGAACAGATGCAGACGGCGCAAAGAAGGTATCAAAGGTCGTTGACCGTAAAAACAAGATACCGAGAGAGGCATATGTTAAGGATATGACAGAGCTGGGACTTACCGTGTCGCAGATCGAGCAGATCGACGCTCTTTACACAATGGGTGTAAAGGAAGCTACCGCACTTTGCCCCGAATCCGTAGGCTCAATGGAGCTTGTTTCTCTCTTTGACGCACTCTGCGCAATGGGTCTTGACAAATACTGCACATTCGACTTCGGAATCATCAGAGGTCTTGATTATTATACGGGAACTGTTTTTGAGGTCTTTGACGAAGCACCCGAGAACAACCGTGCCATGTTCGGCGGCGGAAGATATGATAACCTCGTTGGGCTTTTTGCAAAGAACGCAAAGGTTTCGGGCGTTGGCTACGGAATGGGCGATGTTACCCTTGAAAACTTCCTCTTTACACATGATCTTGTTCCCGATCTTTATAAGAGTGAGAAAAAGGTGCTTGTTGCACGCTTTGACGATGTTCCTGTGGAAAAATACTGCCCGATCGTTGATTCTCTCCGTGAGGCAGGTCTTGTGACAAGCCTTTATACCGGCATCAAAAAGTTCGGTAAGCAGATAGATTATGCCGTTAAGGGCAAGTATTCTCATGTTGTCATCATGGGCGGCAGTGAGCTTGAGAGAGGCATCGTTAAGATCAAGAATCTTGAAACAAGAGAAGAGACAGAGGTTGCCGCTTCCGATGTGGCTTCTGCTCTTAAATAAGAGGCAAAAAGTCTGAAAATAAATTTTCAGACATGGTTTTGTGGCTTTCGATGGCTGAACACCATAGATTTTGCGAGCAAAACCTGCCACAATTCCCAAAGAAAGGAAGGCTTTCCAGGAGAAAGCCATGGTCATAAATATGGTATATATGTTTCTTGCGGATGGCTTTGAAGAGATAGAAGCGCTTTGTCCCCTTGACCTTCTTCGCCGTGCGGGTGTTGATATCAAGACGGTTTCTGTCGGAGACGGAGATTTTGTTACCGGCTCTCACGGAATTTCGGTAAAGGCTGATATGAAGGAAAGCGATTTTGGGGATGAAAGACCCGAAATGGTCATTCTTCCGGGCGGACTTCCGGGAACCACAAATCTTGAGGCTTCGGGAGTTGTTGCAAAGGCTCTTGCAGATGCGCTTGCTGCAGATGCTTATGTTTGCGCTATATGCGCAGCGCCTTCTGTTCTCGGAAAGAGAGGATATCTCCGTGGCAAGGAGGCAATTTGCTATCCGGGCTTTGAAGAATATCTTGAGGGTGCAAAGATCTCGGACAAAAAAGTTGTTCGTGACGGAAAGATAATCACAGGTGCAGGCATGGGTGTCGCACTTGAATTTGGACTTATGCTTGTTTCCGCTCTTTGTGGAGAGGAAAAGGCAAAGGAGCTTAAAAAAGCTGTTCTTGCAGACTGAAAAATGATTTTGAAAAGGAGCTGATGGGGTGCTTTCAAAATACAAATCGAATATGATCGCGCCCATTCTCGTGGCATTTGTTTATTTGCTGCTCCTTTTGTCGAGAATAATTGATATCACGGGTGTTACGGGCGAAAACGAATATGTTGGAGTTATAGTTCTTCAGATTTTCATCTTTTTGCTCCCCGCTGTTATATATTCAAGGCTTCGCGGAGAGGGATATACAGAAAGGCTCAGGCTTCGTTTCCTTTCGGGACAACAGGTGATCGTCACATTGCTCGGAGCGATGACTCTCATTTGCGGTTCGCTTTTGCTGAGCATAATTTTTGCGGACGGAATGACAGAGGAAGGTTTTTCCCTTTATAATTCTTTTGTGGCATCCCACGACGGAAGTGCGGAGACGGTGATATTTGTTACTGTTGCATATGGCATAGTTCCCGCCATTTGCGAGGAATTTCTCTTCCGCTCGATTCTTTCGGCAGAATATGAGGAATACGGAATTTTTTCGGCATTTATCATGTCAACTCTGCTTTTCGGAATGATACATTTCGATTTCGGACAGCTTGTTATATATTTTTTTGCGGGTGCTGTTCTTTTCTCGGTGTTTTATGCAACGAGAAGCGTGCTCGGCTCGATAATAGTCCATTTTCTTTATAATTTGTACGGACTTTTCGGTCAGGGCTTTGCAAGCGAGGTTTACAGCACAACGGGAAGCACGGAGCTTTTCCTTCTGTTGCTTTTCGGGGCATTCCTGCTTTTTGCAGCACTTTTCTGCGGTGAAGTTGCAAGACTTTACAGAAGATATTCAAGGCAAAATATAAGCTCGGCTTATCTTCCAAAGAGAAAAAAGGGCGATGGGGCGATGGAAGCACTGCTTGCCCCCGGCGCACTTGTTTGTTATCTTATATTTATTTTGGCGGCATTACTTTTTTGATGATATTATCACCGGCGTGTAGTTCCTAAAGAGAAGGAAAGAAGGTGTTTTATGAATAATAACGGATATAACAGAAATAATTTGCAGGGCAATCAGGGCAGAGGAGCGAATCCTCCTCCCCGTCAGGGCGCTCCTGCAAGACCGCAGCCCCAGGGAAGCGTTGCAAGACCTGTGGCGCAGGGTGTTGCAAGACCTCAAAGCGCACCGAGAAATGCTGCAGGCGGCGTTGCAAGGCCGGCATCAACGGGACAAGTGAGGCAAGCTCCCGCTCCCGCACAGAGAAGACCTGTGCAGAGGCCTGCGGAACAAAGAGTACCGCAAGGCTCATCGGGGGCTGTAAATCAAGCACCCAGAAGAAGGGCATTGCAGAATAGCTCGGATACCCGAAGCATCGACCGCAAGAATATAAAAATGGCGCAGAAGAGCCGAGAGGCAAAGCTTCGCTATGAGCGTGACGATGAAGAGGAAGAAGAGGAGGGCGGCGGCTCAGGTGCGGTTATGAGCCTTATCAAGGCGATCCTTTATATCGTCGTGGTGGTTGCGGTTTCGGCACTGATCTCCTATTATGTTATCGTTTTCGCAAACGATATGTATGCTTTTGTTAAAAACTCGGAAGAGGTTGAGGTTTCAATTCCCGAATATGCAACGGTGGAGGAGATCGCAGATATTTTGGGAGATGCGGGGGTCGTCAAATATCCCGATCTGCTTGTGATATATGCAAAGCTGAAAAAGATCGACAAGACATATGAATTTGTGGCAGGAGATTATACCGTCAACGGTATGATGAATTATGATGAGCTGTTCTATGCCTTCGTTCCCCATAAATCCTATGAGATCGTGCGAATCACCATTCCCGAGGGTTATACGGTTGATGAAATAATCAATCTGTTCACCGAAAACGGCATCGGAACAAGAGAAGGCTTCATAGAAGCCATAAATAATTACGATTTTGATTTTGACTTTGTAAGAGCACTTGATGAGGCAGACCTTACGGGCAGAACATACCGCCTTGAGGGTTATCTCTATCCCGACACCTATGAATTCTATAAGAGCAGCAGCGAGGTCACTGTCATCTATAAGATGCTCAATCGCTTTGATGTTATCTTCTCCGAGGATTTCTATGAAAAGGCGGCAGAGCATGGTTATAGCGTGGATCAGATAATGACACTTGCCTCGATGATAGAGAAGGAAGCGAGATATGCAAACGATTATGAAACCGTCTCATCCGTTTTCCATAACCGTCTGAACAACAGCGATTTCCCGAGACTTGAAAGTGATGCTACCATAATGTATGCGATTCAGGTTCGTGACGGTGAGAGAAAAAGCTCTCTCACGGGCGAGGATCTGAATTATGATACCCCCTATAATTCATATATGTATGAGGGACTTCCTCCCGGACCTATCGCAAATCCGGGCTACGAAGCAATAACTTGCGCACTTTGGCCGGCAAAAACGAAATATTATTATTTTGTTTCGGATAACTATGGAAACACCTATTTCTCACGGACAAATCGTGAGCATGAGGCTGCAAAGGAAAAGGTGGCGAAGATAAACGCAGGCTCATAAGTGCGTTTTGGGATAAGAAGGATATGATTTTGCAGAGTTTTTTATGAAAGATTGCTGATTTTTCCAAAGTTGCCAAAAAATTAACAAAAACTGTTGTAAAAACAAAAAAACTGTGATATAATATCTAATTGGAAAAATATTTTATTAAAATAAGTAAAAAAACAGAAAGGCGGACTAAAAAATGACTTATAACAAGAAAACAATCGAAGACATCGATGTTGCCGGCAAGACTTGTCTTGTTCGTTGCGACTTCAACGTTCCTATGAAGGACGGCAAGATCACAAGCGACAAGAGAATCGTTGGCGCACTCCCCACAATCAAGTACCTTATGGACAAGGGCGCAAAGGTTATCCTTTGCTCTCACATGGGCAAGCCCCACAATATCTTCACAGAGGGCTTCGGTCTCACAAAGAAGGAAAAGAAGGCTGTTGAGGCTCTTCCCGAGGCAGAACAGGCTGCTGCAAAGGCTGCTTACCTTGAAAAGGCTCTCGGTGATAAGAAAAAGCTCACACTTAAGCCCGTTGCTGACAGACTTAATGAGGAGCTTGGCGGAAAGGTAACTTTCGCTGAGGATATCATTGGTGAGGATGCAAAGGCAAAGGTTGCTTCTCTTAAGGCTGGCGAGGCAGTTCTTCTTGAGAATGTTCGTTTTGACGCTCGTGAGACAAAGAACGATCCCGAGTTTGCAAAGGAGCTTGCTTCCATGGCAGACATTTTCGTAAATGACGCTTTCGGAACAGCTCACAGAGCACACGCAACAACAGCAGGCGTTGCTGATTATCTCCCTGCAGTTTGCGGTTACCTCATTCAGAAGGAGATCGGTATCATGGGCAAGGCTCTTGAGAATCCCGAGAGACCCTTCGTTGCTATTCTTGGCGGTGCAAAGGTTTCGGATAAGCTCAATGTTATCAACAACCTTCTCACAAAGGTCGATACACTCATCATCGGCGGCGGTATGGCATATACATTCCTCGCTGCAAAGGGTTATGGTGTTGGTAATTCTCTTCTTGATTCAGAGAAGATCGATTACTGCAAGGATATGATGGCAAAGGCAGAGGAAAAGGGCGTTAAGCTTCTTCTCCCCGTTGATACCGTTGTTGCTGCAGGTTTCCCCAATCCTATCGACGCTCCCGTTGATGTAAAGACAGTTGCTTCAAACGAGATCCCCTCTGATATGGAAGGTCTCGATATCGGTGAAAAGACAGTTGCTCTCTTCTCCGAGGCTGTAAAGAACGCAAAGACTGTTGTTTGGAACGGTCCTATGGGCGTTTTCGAGAACCCCACTCTCTCAAAGGGTACAAATGCAGTTGCATCCGCTCTTGCTGACAGCGATGCTATCTCCATCGTTGGCGGTGGTGACAGTGCGGCAGCTTGCGAGCAGCTTGGCTATGCAGACAGAATCACACATATTTCCACAGGCGGCGGCGCTTCTCTCGAGTTCCTTGAGGGCAAGGACCTTCCCGGTATCAGCTGCCTTGAAAGCAAGTAATAGGTTTTTTATGGGGGCTTTTTGAAAAAAGCCCCCATACCCCAAAAACTTTCAAACAAGGGCTTGGCTGTTGCCAAAGTCCTCACTCTGAATATTATAAAAGGACGAATTAAAATGAATAACGCAAAGAGACGCACAGTTATCGCAGGTAACTGGAAGATGAATTTCACTCCCGCTGAAGCAAAGGCTTTTATTGAGGAGATCAAGCCCATGGTTGCAGGCAAGGATGCTTGCGACATAGTTTTCTGCGCTCCTTATGTTGATATCTATGCCGCAATGGAGGCAGCAAAGGGGTCAAACATCAAGATCGGTGCAGAGAATGTACATTTTGCAGAAAAAGGTGCATACACAGGCGAGGTCAGCGCAAAGATGCTCACAAGCATGGGCGTTGAATATGTAATTATCGGTCACAGTGAGAGAAGACAGTATTTCGGTGAGACTGACGAGACTGTAAACCTTCGCACAAAGGCTGCACTTGCTGCGGGCATGAAGGTTATCCTCTGCCTTGGCGAGGTTAAGGACGAGAGACTTAACGGCATCACAAATGAGGTCGTTTCCATGCAGACAAAGCTCGACCTTAAGGATGTTACAGCAGAAGAGCTTAAGAATGTTATCATCGCTTATGAGCCTGTTTGGGCAATCGGAACAGGTCTCACAGCAACTCCCGAGCAGGCAGACGAGACCTGCGGAGTTATCAGAGCTACTATCGCAGAGCTTTATGGCGCAGATGCTGCCGAGGCTATCACAATTCAGTATGGCGGCTCTATGAACGATGCAAATGCTGCAGAGCTTCTTTCAAAGGTCAATGTTGACGGCGGTCTTATCGGCGGAGCATCTCTTGTTGCTTCCAAGTTCACCGCAATCGTTGATGCTGCACAGTAATTTTGAATAATAAAAACAATCGGGGCAATTTCTTGCCCCGATTTTTTTCGTTTTTTCCATAAGTTGTTGTATAAACAGTAATTTGTCGAACAGTCAAATAGTGGTGAAATCATCCTTTAGCGTTCATAGATCCTTCACTTCGTTCAGGATGACTTGTGAGGAGATTGATGACAAGTTTTCTACATAGAATTCTCATAAATTCCATGTAGAAACACAGATA
>JAFXAN010000026.1 GCA_017517035.1 Clostridia bacterium | reverse complement strand
TTGTGTGGTAGGAGGCGGATATAGAAAGAAAACTAACCAGTATCGTATCCTATCCCGAGAGAGGCGAAGGAGGGAATAACCGTTACCGTGGCAATTGCTCCCCAAAGCTTATTGAGGATCTTATCGGTTTCTTCAAACCGACTGAGATCTGCGACTATATGTGCGGAAGCGGGACAACCAAAGCTGCTGCCGATAAATGCGGCATTCAGTGCAGGCTATATGACCTTCACAGCGGATTTGATATTATGAACAGCGAAATTAAGGAGCGCCCGGAGTTTATCTTCTGGCATCCTCCATACTGGGATATTATTAAGTATTCTGACATTATGTATAATGCATCAGGCGTACAGAATCGGTATGGATACGATCCGCGCAAATTGGATCTTTCGCGTATTCCTAATTGGGAACAGTTCGTGGAAGCAATGAACTATGCTATGATGAAGCAGTTTGCATCTCTTGAAAAGGGCGGTCGTATGGCCGTTCTGATGGGAGACATCAAAAAGTGCGGCAAGCTTTACAGTATGCTTGCGGAGATCATCAAACCGGGAACGCTTGAGAACATCATTATCAAAGCGCAGCACAACTGCTTCTCGGATAATACGCAATACAGCGGGAGCTTTATCCCGATTCTTCACGAGTACGTTATGATAGTACGTAAGGATACGCCGTTGCTCGTCCCTGTTATCGTTGCCAAAAAAATAAAGGCTGATATCAGGGATATGGCAGGCACAACGTGGAGAGATGTGGTTGCGGCAGTCCTTGAGGAGTGTACGGAAGCTGTCACGCTTACTTATCTCTATGAGCAAATCGAGCCTCATAAGAAGGCACAGAACAACAAGCACTGGCGTGAAAAAATCCGCCAGACGCTGCAAATCAATCCAAATCATTTCCACCACACCGATCGCGGTATGTGGGTGCTGAAAAGAAAGGAAGCATAATATGAATTACAAAACAATGGTCAACAATGCATACAACAAGTACATCAAAGACTGGTGCGAGGTTCGTGGTTGCCGTCCATCTCACGTAGATCCTGAAATAGGTATCAACGGAGAGTGTTACGTTTGCATAAGCGAATTTGAGAGAAATGAGTTTCAGAACGAAGAGTATATGGAGAGAATTCTTTCGGATACCGAATTCACACTTTGGCAAGCCCGTCAAGAATTCAAGGAAATTCTCTTGAAAAGTCTGATATCTCGAATTTATCTCAAGCAAAAAGCAGGAGATCTTTCCGACTGCCCGAGGTGCGGAAATAAGATGGATCCCAAGCTTTCTCATAACGCATTCAGCAGAAGAGCAGACGTTTACGTGTGTTCCACCTGCGGTACGCATGAGGCAATTGAGGATGCACCGTGCCCACCGTTCGATAAGGTCGCTAAAAAGCCTATTGAAGAATGGGACTTTACTCAGAACATTCAATATGAGCTTGATTGACAAGAAAGCTTTCTTGTGGTATAATCATATAAGCTCAGAAATAATACGGAGGGTTGTATGAACTCGAAATATAGAATGATTGAAGTTGACGCACAAAACATCGACGATATGGTCTCCGAATTACTCGAATATAAGTCTCGCGGTGAAATGGTGAGCACTGTCTTTAACGGCAGAACCATTTATTCTGACACTGTTTCTCTTGATGGCGCTTACCTCGCAATTACGGGTAAAACCAAGGCAGAGTTTGAAGCATTCAAGAAGGCAGAAGAAAAGAAAATCGAGGAAAGAATGAGTGATCCAAATCATCCGTTCCATTCATTGCTGAACACAGACAACAAATAAAAACAATCTTGGGGCTGAGGTCAATATGATCTCGGTCCCTTTTAATCTGCTTTTTTAAGGAATATTGGGATTCTCGCATTCTTAAACCCGAAGTGTAGCCAAATCTCACCCTCGGTAGAGGCGTCAATATCAAAGGTATCAGCTAAGGAGATTGCTTCGGCTATCTCCTTGCATCCGTAGAAGCTATAGACCCAGTCTTTGACCATTAAGGACATACCCGTTCCAATTATGACACGTCAATATTTGACCACAAACAGACAACAGGAACTACGCCCTGAAACGAAGCAACTGATGGAATATATGGTAAGGTATCACCAGGACCTTCTCAAAAAAATTTTTAAAGAACATAAAAAACCATTGACAATGTAGGTGAACTGTGCTATAATACAGTATCATAAACCGTTGAAGCGGAGATAACGTAAGATAAGACTACACAGAGAGCCCGTGATGCTGAGAGTCGGGTTAGAAACTGTCCTACAAATGGACCGCTGAGGGCGCAGTCAAAAGCAAAGGGATTTGCCGAGTATTCTGCGACGTTGTAGGCAGACGTGATTTGCCGGAGATATGTTAGTATCTCGCTAAGCGCACATCCACATTTGGATGTGAATCAAGGTGGCACCGCGGATAGTGTTGCACTTGCAAAGCAAAGTGCTTTATTCGTCCTTGACAGAGGTATATTTCTGTCAAGGGCGTTTTTATATTTCTAAACTTCCTTGACGAGATAAATCAAGGGAGTTTTTCTCTTTACAGGAGGTCAATATGTTTATATTATCAAAGCGATGGCGAGAGGCTCTGTAACACATTTACCGTCAAACACAAAACAAAAAACATTTTATTTAAGGAGAAAATTACTATGAAATACAATAACGTTGAATTCGATACCTACTTTAAGAATTACCCCGATCAGAACGGCTTTTTCGGTAAATACGGCGGTTCGTACATTCCGCCCGAGCTTCAGGTTGCTATGAATGAAATTGCAGAAGCATATCAGACCATTTGCAAGTCCTCCAAGTTTATCGCGGAGCTTCGCAAGATACGCAAGGAATTCCAAGGCAGACCGACACCGATATCCTATCTTGAAAGACTTTCGAACAGCATCGGCACGGGCGTTCAGCTCTACGTCAAACGCGAGGATTTGAACCACACGGGCGCGCACAAGCTCAATCATTGCATGGGCGAGGCGCTCCTTGCCAAGTATATGGGCAAAAAGAAGGTCATAGCAGAAACCGGTGCAGGTCAGCACGGTGTTGCGCTTGCAACTGCCGCCGCATACTTCGGACTTGAATGTGATATT
>JAFXAN010000025.1 GCA_017517035.1 Clostridia bacterium | reverse complement strand
TTACGAGGCTATGTGCGGCAACCCCAGACTTAAGACAGTTTCTGTTGCAGGTGTTACAGACGCAGGCGAGGGCATTTATGACTTCAGAAACATCACAAATCTCGGTTGGGGCGATAAATCCCTTTTGGGTAATGCGGATGCACGTTATGTTCCCGAAGGAATCGAGGTTTGGCTCGGCGCAAGCACCGGTGTTCCTGATGCTTCAAAAAATTGGTATTGGTTTGGCGCACTTGCGTCAGAGGGAGTTCAGCCGGCTGCAAAGGTTATAATCAAGGTTGTAAGCGGCTCGGATGCGGCAACAAAGGTCTTAAGTAAGGTTCAGCAGCAAAAGGGTGAAAACCCGGATCCCAACATGGCTGCAAATATTGAGATTGCATATTTCTTACCTCCGACAAACGGAACCGATGAAACATACGGTTATTACAGCTGGGATTTTGATACAAAAACAGGCACACTTACATTTACCAGACTTAAAGAGGGTTGGGCAGAGCTTTATTTCCCCCACGGTGGAATCACAGCATGGATCGATGCTTACCGCGATCAGATAAAGCATATCGTTATACCTAATTTCTCACAGTATTCTGATTCAAGAGGACTTTATCCCTTCTCAAATCTTCCCAATCTCGAAACCGTTAAGTTCGATACAAAGCAAATAGCAAACGGTGGCGGTAAGGACGGCAAGGGTATGTTCTATAACTGTCCCATGCTTAAGACATTCGGCGCATCACAAAGCTTTGAAGAGGGTGTAATAGACCTTAGCAACATTACATTCACTACTATTGACGAGAATGTTTATTTAAAAAATATGTTCTATGGATGTGAGTCCATTGAAAAGGTGCTTTGGAACAATATAAAGTTTATGAAAAGCGAAGTTGAAGTGCCTTTCGTTATCGGTGCATCCATGTTTGAGAACTGTACAAACCTTCGCAGTGTAGATATTTCGGGCGCAACAGCTATTCATTCCGCAGCATTCAAGAATTGCTCTTCCCTCGGTGGTACTGTACTGTATTCCGGTGATGCAAATATCGGCGATGCCTTCTATGGCTGCGGCGGTGTTGTTATCAGCACAGATTCTACCGAAAAGATTTCAGCAATGCTCGCATCTATGCAAAATGCGGGTGTAAGCATAAAGAATGCTATGGTTTCATGTATGTCTCATGGTGGATTTGCTGTCAGAACAAAGGACTATAACGGTCTCCGTTCGTTCTATAGCTTTGTTGGCGAGACAAATGTTGATTTCGATAATCTCACTCTCGTTGAATACGGTTCGATAGTTGGCGCAGCTGAAAATTACGAGCTTTATTCAAAGGATATCGGCGGTGAAGGATTCATTTTCACTCTTGAGGGTAATGAATTCAAAACTCCCACGGGAATCGTTAAGACTGCGATTTATATTGCAGAAGGATATACGGGCGATATTGCAAAACACAAGACAGTAAACGAAAACGGAACGGTTGATTTCGTTGTTACGGTTACCAATTTTGCACCTGTTCAATACAATAGAAATGTTATTATGAACGGATATGAGATCTGGGAGGATACCGAGGGTAACTATTATCTCATCATAACAGAATATCCCTATGACGATTATAAGGTAAATTCACTTTATAAGACAACTATGGGAATGCTTATTGACGGTGTTATCGAGATGGGTGAAGAAAACACCCCCGTTAACGATGTTGTAAATTCTGTAAGCAAAACAGTATTTGACTGCGGCAATGAGAATGTTACATCCTTCCTTATTCCCCATCATCTGAAGGCGGGCAAGAAGATTGCCGTTTACTCGACCGACAGTGAGGAGACGATCGAGCTCAATGACCTCGGTATTCCCGCAGAGGAGCTTCCTTATGTAGCAGATTACGCATTCAGCGGAAATATTACTTGCAAGCTTCCCAAGATCGACGATTATTGGATGGAGCACATCAATGAACAGCTTGCGACTCTTCCCGAGGGTAAATCCTTTATCGCAATAACGGATACCCATTATGAGAGTGGTGGCAGAGGTAATATCGGAAAAAGTGCAGACCTTATGCAGTATGTTCGCAAAACATCGGGCATAAGCAAGGTCGTAAACCTTGGTGACCCATTCCATCAAGAAAATACCTATGAGGGCGCGCTGAAACAGCTCAGCCGCTCTATGGAGGAAAAATTCTTCGATTATTTCGGAGATGACGGAATTTATGCGATAGGTAACCATGATTCCAACATTACCATTGCGCGAACTATAGACGATGACGACCCGGGCACATATAAAATGGATATTCTTCTTACAGATAAGGATATTTACAACAGAACTGTTGCTCATGTTGCGGCAGGCGGCGAGAAAAACGGAAATGTAATTTTCAATGAAGAGCTTATAGAAATTATCAAGGCAAATAAAGACGATATCGGTGCATTTGTTCTTGACAATGTTGCTCCCGAGAACAGCGTAAATTCAAAATTCGGAAATGTAAATTACAGCGCAGAAGAAATGTATGAAAATCTTCTCTGCTGGGCAAAGCTTCACTATGCTTATTATGATCACGATGCAAAGATCTGCTATATCGTCCTCAACACAGGTGGACTTACACTCACCGATTTTGCAACTCTTAATCTTGAGCTTTGGAAATTCAACCCGTGTCAGTATAATTTTGTTGCAAAGATACTTAATCAGGTTTCCGAAAACTATTCCGATTATGATATAGTAGTTGCAGGACATATGCTTTATAATTCGGAGTATCCCGATTCTGCCGGTAACGGTGATCTTTTCAGAATGCTCAGCGCATTTGAGGCAGGAACTTCCGTAAGCTTCACCGCAAGCGGAAATAATGCACTTTCCGGTAAGCTTTTCGGCTGTACAGACGGTTCTACATCAAGAACACTCAGCTATGATTTTACAGAAAATGATTTTACCGGTGAGATAATCTGTATTTCGGGTCACTGGCATGTTGACCTCCAGACGATCTCCCAAACAGAAAACGGAGCATATATCTACAATTCCGATTATAACACAACATCAGCTGACAGCGCGGATTCGCTTCCTCTGTTTGTTCTCAATCAGGATAACGCAAGAGAAAAAATGTCCGATGCAGAACCTGATACACAAGTTCCCGTTGTGGGTACTATTACAGAGCAGTGCTTTACTATCTTCACGATCACAGAAGATAATAAGATTGTTATTACCAGAATCGGTGCTAACAGCGGTTGGCTCCAAAAGACATTTGACATGAAATGATTTTACATTGCAGTATTACACGGCTCGCGAAAGCGAGCCGTGTAATAAAAAGCAAACCTTTTTCACACGAAACGGAGTACAATATGAAAAAAACAAATCTTAAATTTTTCCTTGGAATATTCGCGATCCTTCTGCTAACCGCAGTAATGGCGGTGACCGCTCTTGCTGCAAATCCAAGCTCGGGTTACTGCGTAAATGATAAGGGTCAGTCCACAAATATTAAATATACGATGACGGCAGAGGGTGTTCTTACCTTTGAAATAGACCCCAATGCAACAGACAATGTTCAGACAACAGTTCTTTATAATAAAGACCCCGTTGATGGCAGCGTTGGTTATTGGGGCGGATGTCCTACATCCTTTGCAGGTGCTACAAAGGTAATAATAGGAGACGGAATCACAGAACTTCACTGTCTTATGTTCCAAAAGATACTTAAGCAAGTTGAGATACCCGCATCCCTTACCGTTCTCGGAGAGAGTGCTCTTCAGACCTGCCACACTCTTGAGTCTGTTTATATCAGAGGAACAGAGCCGGTCAAAGGATTGTTTGACCTTTCAAATATCACTTCAATGAGCACCTATGTTTTTGATGACTGTAAGGCAATGACATCGGTTAAGATCAATCCGAATTATGTCGGCCCTCTTCCCGTTGAGGGCTTCAAGTGCACAAATATCAAAGAGCTTGAGGTTCCTGCGGGCGTAACAAATATTCCCGATAAGTGCTTTATGCAGACATACAGCTTCAAGGTGCTTACCATTCTCGGTATGGAAACAACTATCTCTTCTGATGACGTTTTTGCTCAAAGCGAAACATATCCCGCAATCAAAGCAAAGGCAGGCTCGAAGGCAGAAGCCTTTGCAAAGGCAAACGGATATACCTTCATCGACCTTGACACAGGAGAAAAAACAGAGGGAACAAAGGCAGCAGCCTCAGAGTCTTCAAGCTCTTCCGGAGTTGTTGAATTCAATCCCGAGGGAGCAACTCACTGGGGTTATTCCTATGGCGAATATAACCTTTCCCCCATTATCAATACATATTGGGCATATTATGAGGATACAAAGACACTTGAATTCTTTTCAAATACAACCGGTTATAATGAAACAGGAAGTCTTGCAGACGTTGCTGAAGGATATACAGGCTGGGAAAACTATAAGGATAAGATTGAGCATATAGTTGTTGGTGACGGTATTATAAAGATATCAGGCAGCGCATTTTTAAATTGCCCTGCGATCAAAGATGTAAGACTCGGCAAAAATGTAAATCAGATCGACCCCGGTGCTTTTATCAATTGCAAAAATCTTACCACTGTTTGGAAAAACGGCGATGAGAGAGTTGAGGGAAGAGCAGATTTCAGCGAACTTTTAATTTTGAATGATATCATTACCGGTACTTCAATTAAGGAAATAATTCTTCCCATAAAATCAAATGAGCCTACCGTAAATCTTCCCTATTCTGTAAAAAGCGTATATATTTCACAGGCAAGCAACGTAAGCGAAGCTCTTGTTCAGTGGGCAAAGGACAATCTTATCAATCTGTATTGCCTTTCTGATGCTTCTGTTAAGCATGAATATTATGTTGAGGTTGACGAAACACTCCCTTCCTGTGGCAAAAGAAGTGTTTTCGGCTTTGATGAGGCCACCGGAACACTCACGGTTTACGGTGCAGGAGCCATTGACGGCATTACAAACTACTATGGCGGTGGTTCAAAGAATCAGCCATGGTTTAATATCAGAAAAAATGTCAAGCATATCGTTATCAGTGATAATATAACAGAGATAGGCAAGTACGCATTCTGCGAATTTGTCAATCTTGAAACTGTACAGATACCGAATTCCGAGAGCTTTACCATCCTTAGCGCAGCATTTGAAAAGTGCCATAATCTCAAATCTGTCTACAGAGCGGGAAACGAGC
This sequence comes from Clostridia bacterium, assembly GCA_017517035.1. Lineage (GTDB taxonomy): Bacteria > Bacillota > Clostridia > Oscillospirales > CAG-272 > SIG710. The sequence continues at coordinate 21,880 of JAFXAN010000025.1, read as the reverse complement.
CTATCGAGGGTACTCTTGATATCAGAAATGTTCACGAGCTCAGTGCCTGGACCTTTGCATACGACTATCTTATCGCAAATATCGTGATAAGTCCCAATGTTGAAAAGATCGGCTCCTCTGTATTTGAGGAGAATATTACCATCAACCTTAAGAATGTTTACGGCACACCCGGATCCTTTGCCGAAACATATGCGGCAGATAACGGACTCGCATTTTTTGATATTTCCGCAAACGAACCTCAGCCCGTAAAATGCGAAATGCCCGAATCTACAGGCGTTGAAACCGACACAAAAGAACCCGAAAATACTGAAGATCCCGAAACCACTGCCCCCGAAAGCGAATCAGAGCCTGAAACAACAGCCTCAGATAAACCTTTGTTTGTTGACGGCGATCTTGAGGAGCAGGAAAATGAAGGTGAGCAAACAAATATTCTTCCTATCATCATTATTATTGCTGCAGTAGTTGTCATTTTGATCGCCGTGGTAGTTATTATTATTGCCATGAAGAAAAAGAAGGCTGCAAAATAATATATTATCTTGCAAAGCTAAAAAACATGGTATAATATCTTTAAACTAACTGCAAAGGAGCAAAAAATGAAAAAATTCTTGTCTATTTTCGTTATTCTTATTCTGCTTGCAGCCGTACTTATTTCATGCGGAGAAGGAAATGGCAGCTCTGATAATAAAGGCAATGACGGAGCTATAAGGCTCTATGCCATTGATAATCTTTCAGACTATGTTGTTGTCAGAGGCGAGAACAGTTCTGAAGCCGAAACAAAGCTTGCAACATCTCTGCGCAATGCAATAAATGAGACTACAGGTGCGAATGTCGGAATAAAAACAGACTATTATAACAGTAAATATGAGATCCTTGTCGGTAATACCAAGCGTCAGCAGTCCATCGACGCTGCTACAGGTCTTGGATATAACGACTATACCATCAAAAAGGATGGCAACAAGGTAGTTGTTGTGGGCGGAAGCGATAAAGCCTTATCGGAGGCTGTTGAGCTTTTTATGTCACAGTTTATTGATGCAGAAAGAAAGGTTGTAAAGATCCCTTCAGGCAACGGATTTACTCAGAAAACAGAAAAGCTTTTCGAAAAGCTTACTGTTGACGGAGTTGATATTTCTGAATTTAAGCTTTTCGACAAAACATTGCAAAGCAATACCGATGTCTTCCATAGAGATATTTGCTCGTTGTTTTCCTCGGAAATTGAAATAACAAGCGGTGAGATGCATGCAGATAAGCATTATATCGTCATTGAAGCAACAGAGCTTATCGCGGACAAATATTCCATAAAAATTGAGGATGGAAACATTGTGATAAACGGTAGCTCCCATTCAATTGAAGCGGCACTTGATGCTTTTAAAAATAATTTTATCCCCTCTCTCGGTGCAAAGACATATGACTTGACTTCAGCTGATAATTTTGAGGGAAGCACAGGTAAAAAGAAGACATATACAAAGGATCAGCTTATGTCTGTCCTTGAAAAGGTCTATGCAGATCCCGATCATATAATCATCGGTGAGCAGGTCTGCGGAAATCCCAAGGGAGCGCACAATATTGCAGAAAGCATTGAGCTGTTCAAGGCAGAAACGGGACAGATGCCCGGAATTATGGGAATCGACCTTGCCTGCTATGGGCTGGATCTTCCCGGAACAGATGATGCCACATGGAGCGCATATATCTGCGATATTGTTGATTTTGTCGCAGAAGGCGGAATAATCACTGCCAGCGCACACTGGGCAAACCCCTCGGGCAATCTTAACGAAACGTATGATACCTGCCGCGGATATCTCGGATATGAAAATTCATTAGCTGCATATGAGAAAGCATTTACAGACCTCATAACAGAAGGAACGGAATATAATACCGAATTCAAAAAGGAGCTTGAAACAAATGCTCGCTTCTTCAAGGCTCTTGAGGGTAACGGCGTTTCAATTATTTGGCGTCCGCTCCATGAGGCAAACGGAAATTGGTTTTGGTTCTGTGTCGGACAACAGAATAATTATCTTGATGCGAAATATATCGTTGACCTTTGGCATTATATTTATGATTATTTCGAGAATGAATGCGGACTAAGCAACCTTATTTGGTGCTATGGACCAAACTGGTCTGAAAATATTGAAAATGATCCTCAAAAGGGCACAATGAGTCCAACATATCTCTATCCCGGCGATGAATACTGCGATATGGTCGGTGTTGACTGGTACACGGATGGAAATCTGGAAATAGCCAAGAAAGACAATTATCTGCTTCTTGCGGAAATGTCAGGAAAGCCTGCGGCTATTACCGAGTTTGGCACGAGCGGTAGTATTACGACCGAAGATCCGAAAGAGCAGATCGAGGTTTATAATGCCATGACTCTATATTATGACCTATTTGATCTGATTGAGGACGGATATTCCTTCACATATCTCATCACATGGTATAACAGATACGGTATTACCTATCTGGGCCTTGGAGATGAGTTTATGGAAACGGAAATGACCTTAAATCAAAGCGAGGTCAAGGCTCTCTTTGATTCCCTTAAATAAAATATGAATTTAACGGAAAAAATTATGAACGAAATTTTTATAAACGGAATTGATATTTCAGAATTTAAGCTTTATAATCGCAGTCTTCTTAAAGATCTTTCATCACTATCTGACATAATAAAGAAAAAGTGCGGTTTTATGCCCGAAACCAAGTATGATGAAATGTCCGATGGCGAACACTACATCATAGTTGACGGCTCGGAACTTATTGCCGATAAATATTCTATCAGATTTGAAGGCGGAAATGTAATCATCAAGGGAAGCTCACATTCTGTTCTCGCAGCTATTGATATGTTTTGCGAAAAGATAATGAGTGCAGCAGAGCTTACCGACCGTGATAACCTTGAAGGAAGCACCGGTAAGAAGAAGCTTTACAGCAAAAAACAACTTGAAAAAGTCATAAAAAAGGTTTATGACGACCCTTCCCGCATAATTGTGGGAGAGCAGGTTTGCGGAAATCCCAAGGGACCTTATAATATTGAGGAAAGCATCGAACGCTTCAGAAATGCAACAAAAAAGAATCCCGGTATCATGGGACTTGATCTTGCCTGCTACGGTCTCGGTCTTCCGATATATGACGATGTTACATGGAGTGCATATATCTGCGATATAGTTGATTATATCGCTGACGGAGGAATCATATCAGCAAGTGCCCATTGGGCAAATCCCTCAGGATACGATGACGGTTATTATAACTCCTGCCGCGGACACCTTGGGAAAATCGACACAATGGAAGGCTATGAAAAGGCTTATACCGATCTTCTCACAGAGGGTACTGAGCTTAATCGCATATTTATGAGCGAAATAGAGCAGGAAGCAAGATTTCTAAAAGCTCTGAAGGATAACGGTGTCTCGATAATCTGGAGACCGCTTCATGAGGCAAACGGCAATTGGTTCTGGTTCTGCACAACTCAAAACGGCAAAACTGTAGAAGCAAAATACACGGTTGCCATCTGGAAGCACATCTATAAATATTTCACAAAGGAATGGGAACTTGACAACCTTATATGGTGTTACTCACCCAATGTTTCGGGAAATATCAACGATGAGCCGGGCGGAGTTATGAGCACAACATATCTTTATCCCGGAGATGAATATTGCGACATTGTCGGCGTTGACTGGTATACAGGCGGTAAGCTTGAGATCACAGGAAATGATACCTATCTGCGTCTGATAAATCTTGCAAAAAAACCGGGTGCAATATGTGAATTCGGAACACGCGGAGCAGCAATGGCGGAGGATCCTGCAGATCAGTGCAACATTTACAGCGCAATGAATCTCCATAATGATCTTCTTGCACTAAGGGACAAAGGCCTTTCATTTATCTATATCCTGACCTGGTATAACAGATGGAACATTGCAAATCTCAGCCGAGGCGATGAGCTTATGGCAACAGAAATGGCAATGGGGCTTACCGAGGTCAAGGCATTGTTTGACAGCCTTAAATAACTAAAATCTTAGTCGAAATTTTTAATATAAAAAAACGCAGGGCTATTTGCACAAGTCCGTTAAAAACGGACAATTGAAAAAACCTCCTATGGTAGAATTATAGAACTACCATAGGAGGTTTTGTTATGCCAAGACAAAAATGCCACCGAATTGAACTAATCAAAACAAAACTGACACCACTCTAAAAGTGTTGTCAGTTCGTTGCTTAAATCTTAATATTCTCTACCTTAGAATTTTTATGCTGTCCGAACAATTTGTGGTAGTTCAATATATCGACTGTACGGCGGTATAAACATAAAAACACCTCGTATATATATTATATACCACAGTTGGAATAATTTCAATATATAAATATATATATGATCCCTTCCCTTTCACTTCTTTATTCATACTTATTTCGAGTAGAATAGCAGCGGATTTCCTCTCCCCCCGAAGGGGCCCGGTTGTGTTAACACCCTCCGTAAGTGAGGGAGTTAACACAATAGGGATTATAACCCCTTCTTCTCTCCTCTCCTTCTTCTCCGCTTCTATTCTTCATCAAAAATATGAAAAGGAAGTGATAATATGGTCCAAATCAGCGTCTTGAGGATTGGCAAAAGACAAGAGACGCAGTTCGTGAACTACAACATAAAAAGAACACAGCCCTCGACATCTTGGAACGAGATAAAATCTCACCCGACGACCTCAAAACTGCTCTTACCGCTGCCATTGATATAACGGATGAAATCGAAGAAATCGAAAACAGTCCACGAAAACGTATCGACAAAAACAAAGTTGTTGTGGAATTTCATCTCCTTGGCCAACTTCGAAGCTTTGTAGAAAAACTCATGGAAATGATAGCCGTTTTTCTCCGAGACAGAGACGAATATAAAGCTAAATATGAGGAACTGAAAAGAGAGAAAGAAAAACTCAAAGAAACGAACGAATGTCAAAAAGCTAATATAGTCGAAAAAAGTGTAACACGATAAATGATAGCATTTATATAATAAACAAAAACCACTTGTTTACCAATCAAGGTAAACAGGTGGTTTTGTGTTGTGGATCTTATCAACATAGGCTTTTTCACCTTCAACCGCTTTAGAAAACAAGTTGAGGGGCTCTGACGTTTTGTTGTCGTTCCGATGGATAAAGACCATTGAGGTTCTGGAAGTCACAAAGGTCTGGTTTGAGAATGACAAAAAGAGCGCCAAGCTATGGCAAACGGCATGTACTCCTTCGAAGTTTACAACACCTATGGCAGATTTTAAAACTCAAGCATGAGGCTGACCATTTTGATCAGCCTCATGCTTGAGTTACTTTTTATTCGCATTTTTAATGTAAAAAACAATTTTGTAAAAGATGACAGGCATCTGTTACCCGAGCTTAAATTCCTTTTGGAGCCATCCGCTGTTTGCACCTATTCTCGTTGCAACGAGAGTATTATTATCGGTAATGGTAAAGATCGTAAAGCTGTGCTCTGTAATGGTACCCTTTGTCATTGTCTGAACATTGTCCCCCTCGGCAGAACTCTTAGATTCAGCGTAATTATCCTGATTGAGAAGGATAAGCTGAACAGCATTATCGCTGAGGTTATCGGCAACAGTATCATAAGCAACACTCATATAATACTGTTCGTCCTTTGTCTGTGAAACAAGGTGAAGGTCTAAATGTCTGTGACCTGTGATACAGAATACCTCACCTGTAAAATCTTTACTGATTTCTGTAAAATCATAGCTGAGTGTTCTTGATGTAGAAGCGTCTGTACAGCCGAAAAGCTTACCGGAAAGTGCATTATTTCCGCTTGCACTGAAACTTACAGAAGTTCCTCCCTCAAATGCGCTGAGCATTTTGAAGAGGTTTTGATTATAGCTGTTCTCTGCTGTGTCACAATCATAGAACATATGACCTGCCACAACAACATCATAGTCGGAATGATTTGTAGCAATATCTGTCAGCATAGTATTAAGGAACTCATACTGTGAGGGATGGAATCTCCAAAGTTCGAGGTCGAGAGTTGCAAAATCGGTAACCGTAAGACCACCGGTGTTGAGCACGATATAGCAGATATCTGCTTCATGGTCATAATATGCATAGTGCATCTTTGCCCAGCAGACGAGGTTTTCATACATTTCTTCGGCTGAGTAGTTTACAGTACCGAACATACGGGTATCTCCCGCATCCTCCGGTGCAACATTATCAAGAACAAATTCTTTAACTTCGCTCTTGTTTGCTTCAATTATAGAGAGAAGCTTTTCGTCATAAATAATATTGCCGTTTTTCTTTCCGCCCTCTTCGATATGAGCAAATGTGAGGTCATAAATGTCCTTATCGGAAAGAAGAAGATCCATTTTGTAGTTTAAACCAGTTGGGTCTATTGCCAGATCCTCTGCATTTCTTGCCATAGTAAGGTTAGAATCATGGTTACCTATCGCATACATTCCGTCATCTCCGAAATAATTGAAGAATTTTTCCTCCATAGATCGGCTGAGCTGCTCCTTTGCGCCCTCATAGGTGTTTTCCTGATGGAAGGGATCACCAAGGTTTATGACCTTTTCAATTCCGGTCATTTGGCGGACATATTGCATCAGGTCTGCAGATTTGCCTGCGTTGCCATAGCCACCGCTCTGATAATGAGTGTCGGTGATGGCAATGAATGAGCGTCCCTCGGGAAGAGTTGCAAGCTGCTCGTTGATGTGCTCTACCCAATAATCATCAATTTCAGGCAGAGAGAGAACAACATTCTTGCCGAATACCATGTGGCTGACATTTGAAACTGCCGTGCCAAGACCTGATTCGGTAAGAGTGATAGGACTGCTGCTATCAGTCAGATAAACAGCTATACGCTTAGCACTGTCGAGGGGATCTTCAAAGAGATATCCTTCAACATCGGTAGTGGGAGAAAAGGTCTCATAACCACAATCCATAAGAGTGTTATATACGGGATTATCGCTCTTTTCCAGCGTAATCGCGCCGCTGTTAAGCATACCAAAGGTCATCTTATAGAGAGAATTCGTCTCATAGCCCTCAGTCTCCTCACGGGTAAATACAACATAGTATGTTCCGTCGTTTGTGAGCCAGATTTCATATCCGCAGTTTACAACCTCAGCCTTATACTGTGATTCATTTGCAAATTTGGTAACTGTTACCGAGAATTTGAATCCTGTATCGGTCTTTGCGTAATTATTAACGAATTTACCGCCGCTGTAAATCGCAGTTTTAATAATATTCTCTGCAGGAGTTACGAACTTGCCGTCAACAAGCTTGAGAATGGAATTATCCTCACCGAAGCTTGCGGCATATTTATCAAAGTTTGCAGAAGTTGCAACGATGGAACCAACCTCAACAAGCTCATAATTACCAAAAGCGTTATCATAGAAGCTGAAGACTGTACGAAGTCCGTTATAGCCTGTGGTTCTCACCTGATAGCCTGTTATGCTCATGCCCTGCTTATAGTGAGCAGAAACAGATGAGTGAGCAACTCCACCTTCTGCAAGGACAGCATTTATAGAGGTGACCGCATCATAGCTCTGAACCTTGATGATAAGGTCGCTATGAACACCGCCAAAGGTATCCTTTGTTATAAGCGATACAGGAGCACTATAGTTGAGAGTCTTAAGATTTACGCAGGTGTCAAATGCGCCGTTCTGAATAGTCTCATAGGTCTCGGGAACAGTGATCGAAACGAGCTTTGTGCAGCCTGCAAAGGTATCGGCATAAATCGTGGGGTTATTATCTGTTTTTCCATTGGAATTCATGCCGTTATCAAGTGCGGGAAGGATGACCTCGGTTATGTTGATGCATCCGCTGAACATGGATTTCAGGAATGTTGTGGGAGCATCATCCTTATCGCATCTCATTCCGCTGAAGTCAATAACACCCATCTTCATATCGGCTTCATTTCCGAAATAGATGGTCGTGAGAGCCGTACAGCCGGCAAATGCACCGCCTTGTGAGGAATAATCAAGAACTCTTGTATCCCCCGGGAAGCAGATGGAAATAAGATTTTCTGCGCCCTCAAAAACTGCGTTGTTGGGTGAATAATGATTTCTTGTGTGTATCTTTCCGAAAGTCCCCGTAAACACAACGTGCTTTGCAAGACCCATATAGGTATCCACAAAGTTCTTAACAATTTCGGTTCTGGGAGTCCATTCCCACCAGCCGCTGTAATGAGATTCTATTGTGATCTTATATGTATCGGGATAGTATGTCATGGTGCAGAGGTGAATGCCCGCATCGCTATAAAGCTCTGCCACATGAGATGTCTCAAAACCAAATTTTACAGCAAACTGATGCGCCTTACTGCCCGCAGGAGCATTTATAGTTTCAAGAGCGGGACAATTATAAAAAGCGTTAGCATCGTTTGCGGCAGTAACTCCTGCCTTATCTGTTGCGGCACTGTTATATGCAATGGTTGGAGTACCTTTAATTGTTATCTTTTTAAGCGCAGTGCAGTTTTCAAATGCTTTGTATTGCACATCGCCTGTAAGACTTGCGGGAAGGGTAACCTCTTCCAGTGCGGTGCATCCCCCAAAGGTGGAGGGACCGACCTTGGTAATACCATCGGGTATTGTAATTTCCTTCAGTGCAGTATTATTCGCGAAGGTTGCCCAGTTAAGCTGGCTCATATATGCATCGTCCGCAAAAATATAATGCTCAACAGCCTTGCAAGCGCAGAAGCTGTAGTTAGTTGTTGTAATGTTTTTGATATTGCTTAGGTTGAATACGCCCTCGACGGGTGTCTGTCCTCTTGTATATACAGTTGAAAGGGACTCACAGCCCTTGAGCACGGCACCGTTGAATACGGTAAGAGAGGTAGGCATTTCCAAAACGGTAACACCGGTCATACCGGCAAATGTACCCGCATTGCACTGGGTAATTCCATCACCGATAACTATTTTTTTGAAGTTGCTTAAAGCAATTCCCGTGGTAGCCACCCAAGGATGCTTTGCACCACCGCCGGCACCGGTCCAGCCAAAGCCATGCGTATCACCGTTTTCAAACAGTGTATAAGCATAAATAACTGTATTACCGGTATAAGTTCCCTCGGGGAAAGCGGCAGCATATCCGTCATCATCAATTGAGAAATAGAGAGTATATGAAGGAGCTTCTGCTGTCCCCTCATTGTAAACCTCCCATTTTATGTTGGTTTTCGCATGGGTATCAAGTGTACCTATACAATCCCAATCAGCCACGTTTTCTTTTTCCGGCAGAGTATGACCGTCTGCACCATTGACTACCCAGCCGCTATCGAGAGCAGCAACTCTTGCAACAACAGATGACTGATCAACTCCGCCTTCTGCAAGGGCATTATTGATAACAGTAACATCATCGGAACGCTGAACATTAATGATAAGACCATTATGAACTCCTTTAAATGTATCCTTTGTTATAAGCGATACAGGAGCACGATAGTTGAGAGTCTTAAGATTTTCAGCAGCATCAAATGCTCCGTTCTCAATAATATCAAATGTCTCGGAAACAGTTATCGAACGGAGATTTGTACATCCTTCAAATGTATCGGCAAAAATTGTGGGATTATTTTCTGTTGTACCTGTGGAATTCATTTCGTTATTAAATGCGGGGAGAATAACCTCTTTTATTGAAGTACAATTCTTGAACATTCCCTTTAGGAAACGTGTAGGTGAATCATCCGTATCGCATCTCATTCCGCTGAAGTCAATAACACCCATCTTCATATCGGCTTCATTTCCAAAATAGACAGTAGTGAGGGCTGTACAGCCGCTGAATACATTGAACGCACCTGAATAGTCCAAAATTCTTGCATCCTTTGGGAAGCAAACTGAAACAAGGTTATCTGCGCCCGCAAAGGTATAGGTCCCCCCGGCATTAACATGGATCTTACCGAATTTACCTGTAAATACAACATTCTGTGCAGATTTCATATAAGTTGTGACAAATTCTCTTACCTCTGCTGTTGCAGGAGACCATTCCCACCAACCATTGTAGTGGGATTCAACTGTCATACGACCTGTTTCGGGATCAAATGTCATTGTGCAGAGATGGTTGCCATTCGCATCATAAAGCTCTGTGCTTTGTTTTTCTGCTAAGAGTGCATCCTCATTTGCAAAAATGCTCACCGAAAGAACCAATGAAAGAGTAAGGGCAAGAACAACTGCGAGAAAAATTTTTGTTTTCATGTTTAATTACCTTTCCTAATTTTTTTATTTTAAGGCTCTGCGCCTCAAATTCATAATTTGAAATTTTGCAAGCGTATGTTGCGTTATTGACCATTTTTTTATGTTAAAAGCAGGTTCCTTACTTTAATGAATCAAACAGAGCCTTGACCTCTGCCTGACCTATGCAAAGGTCGGTCTGCATCAGCTCATCGCCTCGGCTCATTGCGGGAACACCCCATCTTCCGCCCCACGTAAGGAGATATACAAATGAATATCCCTCTTTTGTAAGCTCATAAAGGGTGCTGTACATATCCATACTGTCATAAAGAGAAGGTTGATCTTCAATTTTTTCCGCTAAAATCGAGCCGGCGGTGCCAAATTCGGTGATTGCGCCGGGTTTTCTTGAGAGATCGGTAAGAGCCAGATAGTTTTCTCCTTGCGTTATCTCCATATTTCCGCTTGTGTACCAGTCAACTCCAACCATATCGCAATATTCGTCACCGGGGTAGAGATATGTTGTGCTCATAGTGCTTCCGCGGGAATCTTTAACATTTGCCGACCAGTTAGGCCCGTAGCACCAATAAAGATTGGTAAGACCGCATTCATTCTCAAAATAATCATAGATATAATGCCAAACATCGATGAGATAATCTGCATCGAGCCAATGCTCCTGCTGACCCGTGCAGAACCAGAACCAGTTTCCGTTCGCCTCGTGGAGAGGACGCCAGATTATCGGAACACCATTCTCTTCAAGAGCCTTGAAGAAACGTGCATTTGTTTCAAGCTCATTCTTAAAGAAATCGTTATATTCTGTTCCTTCTGTTATAAGGTCGGTGAAGGCCTGCTCATAAGAGGCAAGAGTGTTATCATATCCTAAATTTCCGCGGCAGTAATCCCAATGTCCTGCGAGATTCCCCGAGGGGTTTTCCCAGTGTGCGCTGGCGGTTATAATTCCGCCATCTGCGGCATAGTCAACCATATCGCAGATATATGCACTCCATTGCATTTCGGTTGTTCTGGGAAGATCAAAGCCATAGCAGCCGAGGTCAATTCCAATGATACCCGGCATCTCGCCTGTTGCATCCCTAAATAGCTGAATTGATTCCTCAACAGCAGTTTCGTGAAGTCCCTTTGTCTGCTCACCGATAATTATCTGATTTGGATTTTCATATACCTTTTCAATAACCTTGGCAAGCTGATCCTTGGTATATATTTCCTTTTTGCCCGTACTGCCCTCATAGCTCATACCTGAAGCAAGCTCAATATTTCTGTCAGCACTTTTAAGCATAGTATTTTTAAAATAATCAAATGCATCATAAATGGAATGTGCGCTTCCGCGGATTATAATATTTCCGTTCTCTACCTTTACCGAATATTTGTGAGCGATAAGCTCAGAGCCGTCAAGGATGAAATAATGCTCACCGTCAACCATATCACCCCCATGCTCTGCAAGAGAAGCACCGAAAAGATCTCTGAAATATTTAACCGAATCTGTATAATAGGAATTATTTACAAGCTTGAACTCGCTGAAATCAATCCCATCAATAGTAAGCTTATCAAAGGTATATTTGCCTACATATGTATAGCCATCGCCTGAGGGGATATAGATGGTTTTATTTTCCGCATCGATAAATTGTTTTTTGAAAAGCTCAATAGCATTGGCAAGAGCCTCATCACTTCCGCCAACTATAACTATCTTGTTTCCAACCTTTTTTATTGTGTAGTCATAATAGCGAAGCCCCTCCATTGCTTCGATGGACTGATGACGCTTTGTAGCACCTACTAAAATTTCATATGTGTTGTTATAATAGTCGGTTTTGATAGCAACCGATGCACCGGTTGCCTCATTTATGGTTTTTCTGAGAGATGTTACCATTGTTGTGGTTTCCTGTGAGCAGTTTTCTCCTCTGACAACAACATACTCCGAAAGGTTTTCAACGCTTTTCAGCACAATTTTGCCCGAATTCTCTGTTTTTACCTCCCCACAAGAGCTCATTGCGATTATCATGACTATCATGATAAGAACAAGAGAGATTAAAAGAAATCTTTTCATACACATATTTCCTTTCAAAAAAATTGTTTTTTTATTTCATAATAGCAGAACAGCTCATATTTTTCAAGTCAATCAAGCATGAATTTGTCTCAAACATTTATATTTTTTGTGAAAGAAAAAATCAATGCTTGACAACATTCTGATTGTATGTTATAATGACCGTTAAGAGCAATGTATTATATCTGTTTACTATTTCCATAGATCCGCTTTTGGAGGTGAGTATATGAAAGATTTATTTTATGAAGCCGAAAAGGATGTCAATAATACTCTGATCGTTGAATACCAACGTGAATACCCGGTGGATATCCATTTTCATAAAGCATTCGAGCTTGCTTATGTAATAGGCGGAAGTGCAGATTATGTAATTGAGGACGAGCATTATATTGTCGAAAAGGATCAAATAGCTTTTTCTCACTGCTATTATAAACATAAAGCTTTTTTAAAGCCTAAACACGAAAAATACGTTATTCAAGTTCCCGAAAATTTTTCCGGCGAGTTTTCGTCCTTTTTTCATAAAGAAACACTCCCTCCATTCCTTCACGATAAAAAATTCAACAAAACTCTTCTCCCATTCATTAAAAAATTGGCACAAGCCAATAATGATATGCTTCCTTTCGTTTCAAAAGGTTATATTATAATAATTTTTGGTTTGCTTTTTGAGCATTATGGATCTGTTGATGTAGTGAAAAAGAACAAAAATATTTCAATTATATCCGGGATCCTTTCATATCTTGAGGAGCATTATCACGAACCGCTTACAGCCGAGCTTGTAGCTTCAAGATTTGGATATAATAAATGTTATTTTTCTCATATTTTCAATGAATTTTTGGGAATCACGTTTAATAACTATCTGAATTCTCTTCGTTTAAATAAATTTGAGGAACAAATTGCAATATCGCCTCAAAAAAATGTAGTTGATCTTGCTTTCGAATGTGGGTTTGCCTCTACGGCAACCTTCTACCGTGCAAAAAAAGCACGTACTGATGTCAGGTCCATGAAAGAATATTAAAGGCAACACGACAGAATGTAAGAACAGAAAAAGCAAGTAAGCACAAGGCTTCCCTCGGGATTGCCTTGTGCTTCTCTTTTTTAATAGTTTTTCTTTTATATTTGATTTTTTATTTTTGCTGTTATCCACTTGCGGTATCACAGCTTTTTCGACTGCGCCTTTTGAGTTTTACTCTGGCTTTTTCTCCAGCTTCAGAGGAAAATCGTCCAGATGTTCCATTTTGAATCCGTTCTTTTTATAGTCCTCATAGTCAAAGGCCTCGAGCTCGTCAATGGCCAATTTGTGGAACTCGTAAAAATTCTTCCACCATTCATAGCCCGATCCAAGCTCAGCACCGAGATATGCATCGGCAATATCGCAACCCATAGCAGGTGCTACATAAAAAGCGCCCATTGCGAGAACGTTTACTCCATTACCGGTTATAGCGCGAAGCGCAGCGGGAACGCTTTCGACCACGCCGGCGTGAACATGGGGACATTTTGACGCAGCGATATGTATTCCCATTCCCGTTCCGCAAAACAGAAGAGCCCGTTCAAAATTGCCCTCGGAAATCTGCGCACCCACACGCAGACCGACACGGTGGAACATATTTTCGGTATCATTGGGATCGCTCTCTGCCGTAACGCCGAGATCTGTGATCCTCCAGCCCTTGTCCTTGAGATGAGCTACAACCGCCTCTTTAAGCGGATAACCGGCGAAATCTGCGCCTACAACCAGATATTTGTCCTTAACTGTTTTCATAATTACCTCTTTTTATTTTATATTATTTTTGCCGCAGCAGATATCCATTTTGCTGCGAAAATTCTTTGCCCTTTTTTACTCAGGTGCAGCCCGTCCGGCTCATATAGCTCTATCATATTTTCGGCATCTCGAAGCCAGTCGTTTGATATAAGCTCTATCCCATGTTCTTTGGAAATATTTTTCAAAACAGCGTTATATTCGAATATAGTTTCATTATGCTGTTTCCCCGAGAAGTGAAAATTCTTCTCAAAAAGCTCCTCCACAACGGGGGTTATTTCAAAAAGTATTAGCTTTGTGCAATGCTCCAACGCAAAGTCAACGATCTCTTTTACGTTACGGGAATATTCCGAAAGGCTTATTCGGTGGAAGCCCTCTTTGATAATACTTACCGAATCATTGGCTCCAATCATCAAAGAAACTATATCCGGCTTTTCTTTTTCTATAAGAGTATATGCAAGTCCTAAAAGGATTGAGGAGGTCGCTCCCGATACCGATCCGTCTATTCCGTCAAGCGATGCTGCGCGGCATACAGCCGTTCTATAACTTAGATTGTCCGATGTAATTGAATCACCGAGAAAAAGAACTCGCTTACCGCGCAGAGCTTCAAGCTCCTTTGCGAAAAGCTTTTTAAGATGTTTCTCGTTTTCAAGCTGTGTGCCTTCAAATTCGTCAAGATATGTCTGAATTTCATCCTCGCTTTTTTCGAGCATGGTGGCAAGAATATCAGCACGTGCAGGAAAGCTCTCCCTTACCAGGCTGTTTTGGAGATTGAAGCGCGCAAAAAATCTTGTTGACATAAATCCTCCTTTCAGCTTTCAAACATAGTTTTTACAAGCTCATATGCAAAAACTCTGTTCATTTCCCTTGTGGGATGATTTATCTTGTTCGAAAGCAGCTCGGTCGTATCAACACCGCCCGCGGCAAGCTTCTTCCAAATAGCATAGCAATCGCAAACGGCAACTCCACGCTCGCGGCACAGCACCCTTGCGGCCTCAATGTGCGCGTCAAAGACGCCGTCATTCTGGAGCTCTGCCGTTCTTTTCGCGAGTGCGACGAAATCGGGATCGGTCAGATGCGGGCTCACCCTTGTGTTCATCATATTCGGCGTCATAAAGATAAGCTCCGAGCCGCTTGCCTTTATCTTATCAAATATTTCGCCGAGCGCGTGAATGTATTCTTCGATACTACCCTCATCTTCCGAGCAATCATTCAGTCCGTAGCAAACGACGGTCAGGTCGGGCTCGTGTCGAATCACGTCATGATCAACGCGCAAAAGCCCTCTCGGGGCACGGTCACCGCTGATTCCCGCATTTATAATATTTACGGTTGCCACGGGAAAAAGCGTGCAAAGGATATCGAACACACCCATTTCATAGGAAAATCGCTTATCGAACACCGTTTCTATTGCATTGTCTTCTTTCTTATATATTTCGAAGCACCCCTGAGTTACGCTGTCTCCGAGAAAGGCAACGGTAACGCCCTCGTGATTCATATGATCTGCGGTCTTGGCCGCCAATTTTTCAATTATTTTCATATTTTGCTTTCCTCATCTTTCAATAATAAATCTGTTTTTGCTCGGCAAAAGCCGTTCTCCACTAATAAGTTGCTTTTATTATAAATTTTGCACGTGTCGGAATCGTACACTCACAAAAATTGAGTATATTATAAAGAGCTTTTCTGCAGTCTAAGGACTTAGCGCCCTGATCATTTATTATTTACCGTAGCGTTCGGTCAACATATGACGAAGCACCTTTATCGAAAATTCTGCCATTTCTACGATAAAACTATCGCCGTATTGAGAAAGCTCAAGCTCCATATTGTAATTTCCGTCGTATCCGATCTCGTCGAGAGCATCGAAAACGTCATTCCAGTCGATAGTACCCATTCCGGGAGTCTTATGCTGATCGGCAAAAGTGTCATTATCGTTAAGATGCAGGCATGTAAGGTTCTTTCCCATCATTCTGATGCAATCTGCAGGGGTAGGCTGACCGAATCTCATTGCCTTGTTTGAATGTCCCGTATCTGCGCACATCTTGAAATGCTCCGCAAAATCCTCCTTTGCGGCAATTCTGTTATAGTTGATAATGAATTCGTTCATCTGACCGAAAAAGTCAAGACACTTATATTTTTCCGAATCTCCGAAGGTCTCGGTTGCAAGATGAACTCCGTATTTTTTAGCGAAAGGTATAATAGAACAGAACATTTTCTCGCTGAGCTTCTGATATTCAGCACGAGTTGTCTCTGGACCCATTGCTACATTGTGCATAACAACGTCCTTTGCACCGAGTATGCCCGCTACCATACAGTCAAGACGCGCGTTTATGAGCTGTGCCGCATTATGCTCCTCGTCACGGTTAAAGGGAGCAATTCTTCCGTGTGTCTGACCTATTTCAATTCCTATTTCATCGGCGCGACGACGAAGTGTCGTAAAATATTCGCATATTTCATCATCGCTCTTTGAATATATTTGTCCCTGACAGCGATAGTCCCATATGCCGTATGCAGTTTCAAAATCTATAGCATCAGCGCCGATCTCCTTTGCTATCTCAATGGCTCTCATATCACCGAATTTGCGCTGAAGATGGCCTGTTGCAATACTTATCTTCTTGTCCATAATGAACCTCCAAAAATATTTCAAAGCAGAGAAAAGCACGAAAACCTTTCTCGGTTTTTTTATTATACAATTATCTTTTTATAAAGTCAACAACTAATTTCCTAACCTTAAAGAAATGTAAATTTTTGAGACAAATCCGTGCTTGATTGACTTGAAAAAAGTGAGTGGTTTGGATATCATTAAATAGTCATATGATTTCAGAAAAAGAAATAAAACTGCTCAACAAGGAGAAAACCAATGAACAAAAAAATTATACTTGATGGAGCTTGGTCCTTGATTTATGTGGAAAACAAAAAGCTACGCAAGGAAAAGACTGTTTTTAGCACAATTGCTGCTCTTGAAAATACCGGTTATAAAAAAATTTCCGCTATTGTTCCGGGAAATATTGAATGCGATCTTTATCGTGCCGGAGTTATCGAGGATCCTTATTTTGGAGACAACACAATTAAATATCAGTGGATAGAAAAGCTTCATATGTTCTATTACAGAACATTTACTCTCGAAAAGAAGATTTCTGAGAAGATAAATCTCCATTTTGAGGGAATCGATACTGCCGCTGAAATTTTCCTTAACGGCGAAAAAATAGGTGAGACCGAAAATATGCTTATTTCTCACACCTTTGAAGTGACCGATAAGCTTATTGATGGCGAAAACGAGCTTATAGTACATATAATTCCCGCTTGCATTGCTGCAAGAAAATATAAGATTGATCCCGGTACAAAAACAGTTAGAAATCACTCTTGCGGAATTTCATTCAGAAAAGCTCCGCATATGTATGGTTGGGATATTATGCCTCGACTTGTTTCGGGGGGGATTTGGAAATCCGTTTCACTTGAGCAGCTGACAGAGGATCGTATCGATGATGTTTATATCTATACCTCCGGCATTGATGTGAAAAATAAAAATGCAACTCTTTCGGTAAGCTTTAATTGTGAGCTTGCTGAGGATGATCCCAAGGAATATTCTGTCAGATTTACAGGAGTTTGCGGAGACAGCGTGCTCGAAAACACCGTTAAAAGACTCTGGCACACCTCCGAGACCTTTACCTTCAAAGTGAATAATGTTAAATTCTGGTGGCCGAAAAATTATGGCGATCCCAATGTGTATGATTATAAGATCGAGCTTTTGCATCTTGGTGAAGTCGTTGCCGAATATAATACAAGAGTCGGCATTCGCATGGTGGATCTTGACAAAACAGATATAACAGATGAGAACGGAAGCGGAGAATTTGTTTTCAAGGTGAATGGCAAAAAGATATTTGCCATGGGAACAAACTGGGTTCCGGTTGATGCAATTCACTCCTTTGATGAAAACAGATTACCTGGTATTTTGCCAATGCTCAGCGATATCGGCTGTAACATTATCAGAATTTGGGGCGGAAACATTTATGAAAATGACATGCTCTATAATTACTGCGATAATAACGGTATTATGATCTGGCAGGATTTTATAATGGGCTGTGCTCTTTATCCTCAGGATGAAGATTTTAAGGCAAGACTTTACGAAGAAGCAACAGCTGCGGTAAAGAGACTTCGCAGCCATCCCTCCATCGTTCTTTGGGCGGGTGATAATGAATGTGACGAAGCGTTTTTCTGGGATAATGATGATAAGATGCCATTTGTTTTACCTTCGCAAAATGCAAATACACGTATAGTTCTTCCTTCTGTATTAAGAATAAATGACCCTGCAAGACCATATTTGCCTTCTTCTCCATATCTTTCAGACGAGATTATGGAAACGGGAACGACAGACAATGCCTCTGAAAATCATCTTTGGGGTCCTCGGGATTACTTTAAAGGTGAGTTTTACAGTACCAATATTTGCCATTTTGCTTCTGAAACAGGCTATCATGGCTGTAACTCACCGGATTCAATCAAACGTTTTATCGGTGAAGAATATCTATGGCCTTGGACTAAAGATAAAAGACCCGACAAAGGAGTTTTGCGTGACCTTTGGAATACGAATATCAATCCTCATTGGACTACACATTCCACTTGCGTTACGACAGATGGAACCGATAGTGAACGTTATAGAATTCCGCTTATGGCAAATCAGGTTATAACTCTTTTTGGTGAAGAACCCGAGGATATGGATACCTTTGCATATCAGAGCCAGATTTCGCAGGCTGAGGCAAAGAAGTTCTTCATCGAGCGTTTCCGCGTTACAAAGTGGAGAAGAACAGGAATCATATGGTGGAATCTTATCGACGGTTGGCCGCAGATCTCGGACGCTGTGGTTGACTATTATGGCTGCAAAAAGCTTGCTTATCACTATATCAAGCGTTCACAGAATCCTCTTTGCTTCATCTTTGCAGAGCCCGAGGACGGAAAGCTTCCTTTGCGCGTCGCAAACGATCTTCAGGAGGATAAGAAGGTAAGCTTTAAGGTTACGGACCTTACAAATGACGAGGTGCTTATCGAAAGCACCGTAGTTGCAAAGGCTGATAGCGTAACCCCCATCTGGAATAAGGATATGATAGAGGACGAAAAGCGCTTCTACCTTATCGAATGGGAGCTTGACGGTGTTAAATATAAGAACCATTACTTTACCAATATCATTGATATTGACTATGATTACTACGTTTCCTGCATGAAGAAGGCAGGCTTCTGGGATGAATTTGAGGGCTTTGGGGACATGCACTCAAGAAAAAGTCCCGAGCTTCCTTATGTGTTTTCAAAATATTCCAAATAAATTATTGGTTAACAAAATGAAAGTAAACTCTACATTTTGCTGAGTTGCCTTTTTGGCTCGTTAAATCATCTCCATTCTCAAAGCCAAGAAGATAGTACTTCATCCAAGCGAGTATAATCATCGATGCAGACAAACCTAAAATCGGAAAGATAAACACTTTCATCATTGCCTCCGATGCCATAGTCGTCACCTACAAAAATGACCTCACTGTGCTCATAACCGTTTTCTTTACACCACAAATCAAGTGCGTAATATTTGTTGAAGGGTTTGGGTGCCATATCGAAAGACGAAGAACCTCCAACAAAGACATTATAATCCGAAAAAAGCTCACATACCTCACCGTAAAATGCACGACGCTTTTTTCTGTCCGTATCGAAAGCCAATTTGTCCTCCTGTGCCGCTTTTGTGCCGAGCAATGGGAGCGTCACGCAGCCTGACGCATGATATTCTACGTTGTCACCTGCGTATTCTGTAAAATTGTACTTTTCTCGTATGATATTACATTTTTCTTCAATCAAAGCCTTGTCCGCACAGGGAATAACATCGTCACGAACCAATTTGAGTCCGTCAAGTGTGTACTTGGCATATTGCATACCGTAGTTGCCGATAATGTCCATGGGAAACCCTCCAAGCTGGTTATGTATGCGAATGCAGCTGCCTGCGCCGACCATAATCAAGGTATATTGCTTTGCAAGCTTTTCAAGTATAGTACGGTTTTTATCATCGAGGGCCGTTTTGTGCTGTGTCAATGTGCCGTCAAGATCGAATGCAAATACTTTTACCATTGCTTTTTCACTCCTTTGTACGAAATCCTACCTTTGCCAGCTCCCCGATCATGAAAGCTGGTTCATTGGAGGTGATAAGCTCAGCACCAAGCTTTGCCGCGCAAACCATATCTTCAATTTTTTGGATAGACGCACCAACCCACGGGTGAACACCTTGATTTATCAATGCATCAAAATCCTCCTTGGGATTTACCTCGCCCTCAAAGGCCGGTGTTCCGTCGGGATTTTTGCATTTCATAAGGCAGGCGCAGTACAGCTTCTTCGGTCTTCCACCCCCCAGAATGCTGTAAGGGTAAAAGCCGTGAAGTCTGAAACGTCCGTCATATTTTTCATCAATGTAGGACAGTAGCCGTCCGTCAAAGCTGTTTACAAAGCTACGATCCCAAAGACCATAATCGTCAACCGTTGCAATGATCTTATCGGCACATACCTTTGCCCACTGCTCATCGTCCTGGAAATAATCCTTAAATTCAAAATTAAACTGCATAGTGTCATTTTCTGCAGCAACAAATTCACAGAATTCACGGAGCGAAGGAACTCTGAGGCCTTTGAATTCCTCTCCCCTTTTTATACCAATATCAGCACGTCGTATTTCATCCAGTGTTAATTCCTTGATTTTTCCCGATACATCCGCAGTACGGGCAAGATCACCATCATGAATAAGTACGATTTCACCGTCCTTGGTCATATGCAGATCAAGCTCTATCATATCTGCGCCGATTTCGTAAGCCGAACGGTAGGCAGGCATAGAGTTTTCAGGGTAGTGAGCTACATTTCCGCGGTGAGCGGCTACTTCAATATACATAAATTTACTCCTTTGAAATTTATATTGTCACAAGGTCGATTTTATGACAATATGATATCATAAATGAGCAAATAAATCAATATATGAACCTAAAAACGGCATATATCCACTTATATGCGTCTTGATGGGTCATTTTTATGCTCATATGAGCAGATTGGAGAAGAGATCATGTCAAAAAATAGCCGAATCGAAGATATTTTGCGCCTTGTGAACAGCAAGGGCAGTATAAGTATTGGAGAGCTTGCAGAAATGACTTTTGCGAGCCGTTCAACCATACGGAGGGATATTGAAAAGCTTGAGAGCCAGGGACTTATCAGGCGATATCACGGAGGTGCCGAATCGGTATTGGCTTTAAATCCCCCCCAGATCGTTCGACGCCATCGCAACCGAGCTGAAAAAAGCTTGATAGCCGAAAAAGCCGCCGCACTTGTAAATCCGGGAAGTACAATTTTCATCGATGCATCAACCACCGTTCAATACATGATATCTCATCTTGCCGCAATCAAAAAAATCACCGTTTATACCAACGGAGCAGATGCTGCAATTCGCTTATCCGAAGCAAATATTCGATCGATCTGTACAGGAGGAGAATTGCTTGCTGAATCAATGGCGTATGTGGGTTCAATTGCCGCTGACACGGTTAAAAAGGTATATTTTGATGCGATGTTTTTTTCAAGCGCAGGCTTTGACAGTGAGGTGATCAGCGATTGGTCGGAAGAAGAAACTGTTTTCCGCCGTATCGTTATGAAACAATCTGCAAAAAAATACTTTTTGGCTGATTCATCTAAACAAAATAAACGTTATACACATATAGTCTGCCATATCAATGAGATTGATGAAAAAATTATATAAATAGTAAAATGCTTTATATTGTCTCTATTGACAAAGAATTTCCATACTGTATAATAAACAAAATAATAAACAAAAAAGTCGGAGGACAAAATGCTTAATTTTTCTAAAAATTTTGTTTGTGCAACAAGAGATGTATGCAATGAATTCAATCATGTGAATGCGCCGGTCTTCAGGCGTAGCTTCAAGCTTTCCGCAAAGCCCGATAAGGCAGAAATTCTTATTTGCGGT
>JAFXAN010000024.1 GCA_017517035.1 Clostridia bacterium | reverse complement strand
CTCCGTAGAAACACAGATAAACAACAATAAAAATCCTCTTTTTAAAGTTTTGCTCAAGCTTTTTTAAAAGCTTGCGGGAGCCGGCAACGGTGCCGGTCGCCACCGCAGTGGCGAAACTCCTTCACCGACAAATTACTGTTTAACAAAATCAGGTATTTGATTTTTATTATCCGAGGAGAGTTATCGGAATCGAATATGGTGCAGGGTATGAAGATGAAGTGAAGATAATTGCAAGCTGATTTACAGCATCGACCTTTTCGGGGGCGTGCAAAACAATCTCAAATTCGGTTTTTGGTATCATTTCCGACGATTTGTGACCAACAAAAATATTTTTCGGGTATTCAGCCGTCCAACCATCGGGAAGAAGCAGATTTATTTTGGATGAAAGAGGATGGCGGCGGTGGTTATAGATTGTGATCTTCAGCTTAAATTCTCCCATTGGGCGAATATAAGGCTCTTTCATATAGTCAACAAGATATGCCTCATGAGAACCTCGAATAAATTCATTTGAATAGGGCGATGAATCATTATATCGCTCAAAAAATCTTCTGTAATCGTATACATTGTATTCGTTATCGGAATACCATTTGGGATAAGCGGTATCAATTACATTCTCTGAGCTTGTATATTCCATCTCGTATCCGTTTGAAACAAACATTCCGGGAAGCTGAACGAGTATCCTTTCGGTAAGTTCTGTGCAGCTTTTAGGCTGGAACCAAAATGAACCGTCAATGGCAACTGTGAGGATCCTGTCACCGATATATGCTCTCCAATCCTCGGGAATTGCAGCAGTTCCGCCCATGATTCCCATGGTAGCACCAACGGTCGCAGCGGTGCAGTCGGTATCATCTCCGCAGTTCGTTGCAAGAATTACAGATTTTTTGAAATCTCCTTCACCGTAAAGAAGCCCGAGAACTGCATATGAAACATTTGCGGGAGCTTGGAAGGTGGTCATATCGGAGGTTTCTTCAAGAATTTTTTCTCTGCACTCAAGCCATGATGTTCCCGCCTTGTATTCTCTCATTACAAGACGCACACAGCGGCTTATTCTGCTTTCCTCGGGGATATATTCAAGTGCCTTTTCAAGAAGTGCAAAAATGTCATTTTCAAAAAATGCAAGACTCTGCATTGCCGCTGTGAACATTTCCGCAACAGTGCCCTCACCCTTTCCGTGGTCATTCATAGCATCCATGAGGGCATATTTCATTGCAACATTCGGAAGTCCCGGGCAAAGGCAAGCCCAGATCTCACTTCTTATCCAAGCACCGTTTGAATCTCTCCATCTTTCGTTGTTAAAATGTCCGGAAAGAGGCGGAAGCAAGCCGTTTCTGAGATTTGCCTTGCAGATTCCGTATTCATTCCAATGGGGAGGAATGGCATCAAGCCAATATTCACTAAGAATTGTAGGTGAAAGCATTCTTGCGCCGTTTTGTTCTACAGCACAAAGCCATATAAGCTGAAGGTCAAGGTCATCATTTGGAAGAGGCTCACCGGGGGCTGAATTGAAGCCCCTTACATCGTGAGGTCCGATTTTCCCTTCAAAAGGCGTTCCGATCGTTCCGCCAATATTTTTGCCTATAAAGCAAGCGTGAATTTTGTCCCTTAAAAAATCTTTGTTTAGAAAAATCATAATAGGAGTATCCTTTCTTTAAGATACTCCTATTATATCATTTGTATAAAACACTTGCAATGTCTGATTTTTACCGAAATTGTTTGTTTTTTACCTTTTTGACATTGTATTTTTCCACTCGGTTGGTGAAAGACCGTAGGCACTTTTGAATTTTTTATAAAATGTTGTAACAGAGCCGAAGCCGGAAAGCTCGGCAATTTTAGAGATCGGCATTTTTTCCTCGAGAAGCATGGTGCAAGCACGCTCGAGTCTGTTTTTTCTTATGTAAGCCGTAAGGGTTATGCCGTATTTTTCCTTGAACATACGGCTGAAATAGGAAGGATTATAAAAGCTTTGTCTGGCAAGAGCTTCAAGGGAAATATTCTCTGCAAGATGTTCGTTTATATATTGCGTAATGGCATTTGTTATCGGCTCAAAATTCTTTTCGTCTGTGGCGGCTTCTGAAAACTTTCGGAATACATATGTAAGAAGCAGTGTGAGTCCCGATCGCATTATGGTCTCACAGCCTGCCCCGGAATTGTTTGATTCATCCTCGAGTGCAAAAATTAGTGATTCGATAAAGTATCTTTCCTTTCCCGAGAAGTTAACAAGAGAGGTACTTTTGTTGCATTTCTCTCTGAAATCAGAGAAGGCGGAAAGAGAGAGAAGCTCAAAGGCGTTTTCCGAATTTACGAGTGAGCTGCTGATAAATTCGGGAGTCAAGAGAATATTTATATATGTCATTTTTTTCGGAGTTGTGAAGGAATGCACCTGCTTATAATTGATAAAAAGCAGGTCGCCTCCCGAAACATGATATTCGGAATTGTTTATGAACTGAGTTCCTTCACCGTCAAGTATATATACCATTTCAACAAACTCATGGGTGTGTGGCGGCTCGGGATGCTCATTGCCGAATTTTGTCCTTGCGATCACACAGCCTATCCCCGCTTTTTCACATACATTCTTCTGATAAACCTTCATGCCAAGCTCACCTCCTCTGAATAATTATACCACAGAGTAAGCTTCTTGGCAAGAGCTTTTAGATCCGATACTGAAAACATTCCTGTTCACAAAAATAAAAATTATTTCTTGAATATTTCTATCTTAACCTCAAGGCCGCAAACGCCCTTTGCAAAATAGGCATGATAGATTCCGTTGCGGTTTCCGCCCTCTCTCAAAAGATCCTCGATACTTCCGTTTGAGGTATATCTGCAAACATATCCTTCAAATTCAATTTCAAGTGAATTTTCTCCGTGAGTTATCCTGCTCTCCTTTTCACCGTCAAAGGTGAGGGCAGGAAGCATCAGCGCAAGCTCTCCATCGCCCGAAAGGGTAACTTTCATTCCCGTAGAATCAAGCAAATATCTTGCCTTTACATCACCGCAGGCAATTTCCGCCTCGGCTCTGTCCTCAAATGCAGCATGAGAAATAACCTTCTGCAATCCTTCGGTTGCAAACACCCATTCTCCGTCCTTCTTATATCCGGGACAGATCGAAATATCCGACGGATCATCAACCGTTATGACATAATTCGGGTGCTTTGGGCATGGAACGGAAATGCAGAGCACAGAGGGAGCGTCCTTCTTATGAAGTCTGCCAAGACCCGAGCAATCATAATGGGGATCGGCATTAAGGTCAAACTCCGCAAAATATCCTCCCGCACGCATGAAAAGCTTGTGGAAATATTGGCTCGTCTCCATCGTGACAGGACTTTCATCCGGCTCACCGCAGGGAATATCCTCATTGCACATAAGATATGCAGGATAAATATTTGAAGCGGCTGTTATCATATATTTGTCAAAATATCCGTAATCCTCGCAGCCAAATCTTGTTTCAAGAGGGAAACGGTTTTTAATATGGTATATAGGCGACTTCGAGAGCCACATTTCCATATCCTCTACAAGCTGCTTTATACGAGCCTTGCACTGCTTTGCCTTCTCTATCTCGCCATCCTCATAGAAAATATTTGCCATAAATTCAAGGTATGTGAGAAGCTGCGAATCGTTGTTAATAAATTGGTTACTTCTTCCTCCAAAGGGAAGCTCTCCGTTTACAGAAATATAATTGAGAGTTATTTCCGCCGCCTTTTTCATAAGGGAGCGGAGCTTTTCATAGTACTTTCCTCTGTACCCAAAATGGATAAGAATTGCCACAAGAAATCTGGGAACTATGTCATAAACTATTGGCTGATAGGGATGATCGTTGATCTCATAATCATGATACTGACCGTTTTCGTCAAATCTCTTTAGCTGTACATCAAGCTGAAATTCAACAAATTCTTCTGTGTCGCAAAGACCGCAGACCTTCCTCATCCATTCGCTGACGGCAGTAAAAAGTGCCCAGTTTCTGGGATCGTCATCCAAGGTCTTTGCGAATTTGGTATAGCAAAGATTTCGGTCGATCTCGATGAAATAGGATTTCCACCAAACTATCTTTTCAATATCAAAGGTTCTGTATTTTTCAAGAGACATAAGGCAGAAAAGTATTTCACGAACAGTAAAATCGTTTGCCGCAAGTGTTTTCGGCATATTTTTGCAGCAAAAATTCATCATTTCCACGAAAATTGGGCGAAGATCTTCTCTTCTTCCGTGAGAAATAAGAATGCCAATATTAGCGGTAAGCCGAGCAAAGCCGTGCTCCGTAAGTCCCTCTTTCTGCACTCTGTCAAAATATTCCGATATATGCTCATTTGTATATGCAGAGAGACTTTTTTCCATTAATTCTATATACTTTTCTTTCATTTTGTACTCCTTGTTTTAGAATTTTAAACAGTAATTTAGCGAACAGTAAAATAGTGGTGAAATCATCCTTTAGCGTTTCCAGATCCTTCACTTCGTTCAGGATGACTTGTGAGGAGATTGATGACAAGTTTTCTACATAGAATTCTCATAAATTCCATGTAGAAACACAGATAAACAACAATAAAAAT
>JAFXAN010000023.1 GCA_017517035.1 Clostridia bacterium | reverse complement strand
TGCGCGTACCTGCTCAAGAGGAATCCATTTCCCATAATAGGCGAGGATCATCGTCAGCGATGCCGCACCGCATTCCAGTGCTTCCATCTGCATAATGACAGGAACCTTAGCCGCGCCTTTCATTATGGGTTGCTTGATAGGTTTCGTAGCTTTACCCATATCCGCCACCTCAATTCAGAATGAAGGATATAGGAGAAACGCTCTCTATCACGACCTCAGCGTTATGTACGCCATCGGCAAAATCACCGCTGACCTTTACGGCAAATACCCACTCGCCGTTTACAAGATTTCCAACGTGAAGCGCGTAGTCGGCAAACGTACCGTCAACAGCCACGGGGGATGAAGCGATCTCGGTGACGGTTCCTTCTTTATCACCGATGCGAACGGTCATACCATTCTCAACCGAAGCAATGTCAGCCTCTTTCACATAAATTGTTACCTCCCCGTTTTCTGCAACGGCAACGGTGGAAAGGGTGGTATCCAACGTTCCTACAACACCCCAAACAATAGCGCCGACAAGCAATACGATGATTGCCGCCAGTATCATCCAAACTCCGGGATTCGATACGCGGATATACTCATTCAGTTGCTCAGGCGAGGATACCCGATCTACACTCTTCTTTCTAAATAACTGTTCGTTCATAATAGTTCACCACTCACTTCTTGATCGTTTAATCTATTGTTACAGCATTCTTTGAAATATCACTAACAGGGTAAGTAATTTTCAATCAGATATTTCGCAAACTGAGAGCTTGTAAATGCCGCAAACTTCTGATACTGATCCGATTTCTCTTCATCGGCATAATCACAAACACTTTTTATAATCAATCCTTTGGGTTTGGGGAGCATAGCCTGCTCAACCGCATACATTACGGCATACGATTCCATATCCAATGCCGCCGTATTTCCGTATTGAGAATGAATCTGCTTATCTACGACCTCACTGTTCGCGACCACGGTGGAACCGCAAGCCATCGGACCGATATGTACGTGAAATTCATTGTCAGGACTCTCGATTGCTCGCTCTACGAGTGCAATCAAGCTCTCGTCCGTGTTTACAAAGCGCGGGCGAGGAATAAAGCCGACCTCTCCAAAGGATACTCTCGCTCTTTTGGCAGATACGAATTTTCCGGATGAATAATCCCATACAACGTCGGGAATTACAATATCTCCGTATATTTGTTCCACCGAGTTTCTATGTGCAACCCCCGCGGCTATTCCAACCATAAAGACAAATCTTGGCTTGAATAGGGTGATCATCTTCATTGTCAGCACACCCGCGGCGGTCATACCCATTTCGTCTTGCCGTGCGGCTACAAGCTTCAGGCGCTTTCCTTTTCGCTCAACCGCCGTTTCATAGTATTTCTGACTATCTCCCTCTAAATTCAGAGGTTTCCAATCCTTATACATATGCATAACTCCCGCTTCCTCGGTGGCTGTTGCGGTAATTAAAGCAACGTAATAATCAAAATTTTTCAAAGCAATTTTCCTTTTCGTCCTCTTGATAGCGTTTAATCTGATAGATTATCCTCAGATGTTCTTTTTGATCTTCAAAATGTTTTGACCGTCTTTATATTCGTAGGTTATCTCATCCATGCTTTGCTTGACCATATAGATACCAAGTCCACCGATTTCTCTTTCTTCAGCGGAAAGCGTAATATCCGGATCGTCCTTGCCAAGCGGATCATACGGAACTCCGTTATCAATAAATGTGATAATAACCGCCAACGGAGCCTCACTCACCTCAACCCGAACGGTTGCGCTACCAACTTCGGTGTTATAAGCGTAATGAGCAATGTTTCCGAAAAGCTCGTCAATAGCTATGTCAATTTGCATCTGCGCCTTGATGGGGCAATCCATCAACTCAAGCTGTGCATTGACGAATTCCGTAACGGTCTCAATATTTTCAACTGTTGCAGCAAGGGTTAACTCCTTCATTGGGCATCCTCCTCATTGTTTTCCATTCTTGCCTTGTACTCAAGGCAAAGCATCGTGATATCGTCGAACTGGTCGGCGTCTCCTACAAATTCGTCTATATCCTTTTTTATCGCAGGAAGAATATCGTTCGGAGTGCCTCCCTTAACTTTGTTAAGGATCGCTCCAAGTCTATTCATTCCATAAAGTTCGTTTTTGAGATTGGTCGCTTCGGTTACGCCGTCCGTGTATTGGAATATCTTATCTCCGGGTTCAAGCCTCGTTGAGCCTGCACGGTATTTCATACCTTCCATACCGGCAAGAACGAAGCCTGCACGGATTTTATAAGGCTCAAAGTCACCGCCTGCTTTGCAGATAAAGGGCATTTCGTGTCCTGCATTCACATAAACGAACTCGCCCGTTACAAGGTCAAGCACGCCCTCAAAGGCTGTAATAAACAATTCTTCGCTGTTAGACTCGCACAGAAGCTGATTGACCTCGGTGAACACCTTGCCGAGATCTCTGCCTGGTGTGGTGTGGTCTTTTATCAAGGTTTTACCGATAACCATAAAGAGTGCCGCCGGAACACCCTTACCCGAAACGTCTGCCATAACAATGGCAAGGTGGGTATCGTC
This sequence comes from Clostridia bacterium, assembly GCA_017517035.1. GTDB lineage: Bacteria > Bacillota > Clostridia > Oscillospirales > CAG-272 > SIG710. Next base: position 868 of record JAFXAN010000023.1, on the reverse strand, counting down.
CACCATAAAGAAGTCATAAAAGTCACCGCCGACCTCCTTGGCAGGCTCCATCGTGGCGTAAATATCAAATTCTTTTCTTTCGGGGAAAGCCGGAAAGATGCACGGAAGCATAGATGCCTGAATATGCTTTGCAATATCAAGCTCAGCACCGATTCTTTCCTTTTCCGCCGTAACCTTAGACAAATTTGCAATATAGTTTTCAAGCTCCGCCAGCATGAAGTTGAAGGATTGGCTCAGGGATTCGATCTCGTCCCCCGTTTTGATATCGATGTGCTGATTTTCAAACATACCGGTCTTGGTAATCTCCTGAGTAAAAGCGGTCAATTTTCCAACAGGCTTTGTAACCATCTTTCTTACAAAGAAGATATACAAAATGATGGTAATACCGATAATCGCAAAGGAGATCAGCAGCATATTGATAAGGAAGGAGTTGAGGTATGCTCTCACTTCGCTCATATCGAGTATGTACTGAATTTCCGCGATAGCGTTTCCGTTCTCGTCAAGAATGACCGAAACGCCCGTGTAATTGTATCCGTAGTCGTTGTCCGTTACGAGAGGAGTGTCAATTCCTTTATTATCTCTGTATCTTTCCCAAATGGTGATATATTTTTCCATATCGGCAGGATCGTCGGGATTTGCCGCGTCTACGTACAGAATATCACTGCCGTAAGGAAGCTGATTGGCGGGATCGTCTCCCATTTCCTCCACCATTGCGTCAATGTAGAAGCAAACGCTATCCTCATCGGGAACAACGAGGGAGAGGAAGGTGATATCGCCGTCCTTTTTCAACTGATTGAAGAGATCATACATTTTCTGATATTCGGGTGTCTCATCGCCGCCCTCTGTAAGAATCGTTTTCACATCCTTA
>JAFXAN010000022.1 GCA_017517035.1 Clostridia bacterium | reverse complement strand
TGCAAGCTGACCGATAGATGTCCACTCAACGATCTCAAGATTGGGGCAATCCTTGAATGCGCTTGCGCCCACCTTCTGAAGTCCTGCGCCGATAACAACCTTCTTGATCATATCAGCCTTATCGAGCCAGCCGTTCTCTGTGATCTGGTTATAGTAAGGAACCTCGTTCCAGCCGGTTACACCCTCTTTTGCAAGAATTGTGAGTGTTCCGTCTGCTGTGAGTGTCCATGTGCACTTGGAATACTGTGCCTCAATACTTCCCGTGAGGATAACATCACCGGGAACCTCGGGGGTTTCGGGAGCTGCTGTTGTCTCCTCTTCCTTTACGGGAATATCAACGCCTGCGTTAACGCCCTCACCGCCTGTGAGCTGAAGGTTACCCATATACATGGGGCACTTGTAGCTTACATTTGTACGGTCGTTCCAAGAGAGGCAATAGTCACGGACATTGCTGCCTGTGTTGTTGCAGTTTACGGAAATATCAAAGCCCATTACCATATTCTGCTTAGGAGCTGTCGCATGGAATGTATAAGCTACCTCAATAACATAATAGCCTTCATATACCTTTGTCGAGTACTTTGTTTCTGCGCCCTGACCTTCAGCAAAGCTACCGTCTGCAACGAACTGAAGCTGGTGGAAAGATGTTGCTTCATCCTTTGTTGCCTTCTTTTCGTTAAGCTCGTCAATATAGATCTCGATACCGTCACGGTTATAGGAAGCAATCGAAGAATCTACCTGAAGATCTCCATCGGGAACGAATGCGAGAATATAAAGATTCTTTGCATCCCACATAACCTTTGCCCAAGGCTTCTGGGACTCATCCTGATAGCTCATAAGATCAGCCAGGCTTTCCTCGGAAGCATTCTGTCTGTCATAGGGGAAGTCGATCTCTGTTGCAAGATCCCAAGCCTCGTCGATTTCACCGTCGATAACGGGAGTACCGTAGATAGCAGTTGTTGTCTTTGTCTCCTGGAGAGTCTGTACAGGTGTTTCGGGAGCAGCTGTTGTTGTATCTGTGGGCACTGTTGTGTCTGTGGGAACAGTTGCACCGGTATATGTGCCGTCATAGTTTTCAACTGTTATAACATCTGCATAGGGAGATGTTTCAGCGCTTGTATTCTTGATCTTTTCAACCATTGTTGCGCTGGGAGAGCCTGCAACTACCATGAAGATAGCAGTTGTGCTGTCACCAAACACCTTCTTATCGTTGATAGGAGCCTTGCCCTCTGCAGGCATAAGAACTCTGATGGTTGTGTTAATGCAGGAGTTCTCAAAGCACTGGCTGGACTCGCCTGTGAAGTTGCGCAGGTCGATAACGCCCTCGGGAGTACCCTCGGGGCCGAATGTTGTGAGAGCGTTCATGTTTGAAAATACCATTGAGCCCTTAAGAGTGATCTTTGTATCGGGCATAACAACAACCTTACAAGCCTTCATCTGGTTGAAAGCATATCCACACATTGTCTCAATGGGTGCTTCAACAACTACCTTTGTTATTGCACCGATATGCGCATACCACGGAATAGTCTCGGGACCCATTGTGTTCCACGAAGGAGCGGGATCAAGGACAAGTTCCTTGGATGTGCCGGAGAATGTAAGAACGCCTGTTGCATCATCAAATGTCCATGTAAGGTCATTTGTGTTGCCGGCATCGTTCTTAAGAACATCGCCTGTGAATGTTTCAGCAGAGATTGCGACTGCCATGAGAGCAACCATCATAATAACTGCTGAGCAAATAAGAAGAATTCGTTTTGTGTTTTTCATCTTGTATATGTCCTTTCATAATGATATAAAACACTGAACAAGAGACACCTTGTTCATTTTATAATATGATACCACATTTTGGTTTATTTGTCAATGTTTTTTAATAATTTTTATGTTTTTTACAAATACCGCAGGTTTTTTGTGCAAAAAAATCAGAGCCTCATCACGCATCAGTGATCAAGCTCTGTTTTTTTCGTTCCAAGCTCTCCCCTTGGGAGCATGAAGCTGGGAACAAGATCGTATTCAAAAATTTTTTCCGATTCCGCGGCCACTTCTTCCGTCGACATATCATCAGCATCACTCTTTTCGGTGGGAGCTTTTTCGATTATCTGCGGCATTTCATTGCCGTCTGCCAAGCTGTAAGTTGAGTGGTGTTCCGCCTCGACCTCAATTGCCTCAGCTTCATCTGCCGCATAGAAAGAACTTCCCGTGGCACTTGATTTTGTCATCTCGGAAGCGACCTCTGCGCATCCGTTCTGCGGTTCGACAGCATCAGCCTCCGCTGCCAAGTTCTTTGCATCGTCCATACCAAAGGCAAAATCGCCCCTAAAAACAGGAGAGCCAATAAGCGCAATACAAATGACCGCCGCCACTCCTGCGCCTATCCATTTGCTGTGCTTTTTCATTGATTTTCCGAGGGAAAGTATTTTGCTCTTTTTTCTGCTCTTTGCCATTTCTTCATTAAGCGAAGCCATGATCCGCAAATGAAGATCGGCGGGATACGGCACGGAAGCATCTGATATATCCTCCGACAAGGATAAAAGCTCTGACGCAAGTTCCCTGCATTTTTCGCATTTTTCAAGGTGCGCTTCGATGCGACGGGCATCCTCCTCCGGAAGCTCACCGTCAATATATGCGGAAAGCTCGGGAAGAATATCATTGCATTCTCCGCTCCTTAAAGCTTCATTATCTATCATAAAAATCCCTTTCAAATGTTTTCATTATTAGAGACGCACACATTTAAAAAATGTTCCGCTTTTCCAGATATTCTTTTATCTGATTTCTTGCTCTGAAGATCTTACTCTTGACAGTACCCATTTCTATGCCCATCATTTCGCTTATTTCCTTATATGAGCGTCCCTCGCTTTCACGCAAAATGAGCACCTGCCTATAATCGTCCTCAAGAGAATTTATCGCCTCTCTCACCATCGCTATCCTCTCCTCGCGCTCATAGTATCGCACGGGATCGGAGGAAATATCATCATCCGGAATATCAATTTCTTTATATTCTCCGTCATCATCCCGAATCGTCAGTCCATCATGCCGTCTTATACTCTGCTTACGGAGAAAGTCAAGTGCGCAGTTTCTCGCCATGCGCAGTATATATGAATACCATGATTTTATCTCACCGAGAGGAGCATCGCCCGTAAGGAGCTGCCACAGCTTGATAAATGTATCCTGGGTTATATCCATTGCATCCTCGCTGTTTTTGCTCACCTTATATGCAAGCTCAAAAACGCCCTTCTCGCATATTCTCACAATATTCTCGAAAGGCTTTTCACCGCCGTCTCGAACAAGCATCACAAGCTCGAGCAGCTTTTCATCTCTGTTTTCACCGCTTTTTTTCGGTGAAAAACCGAGCAAATTCGCCATAGCTCCTCCTTTCCTCGTTTTAACAAATGAGAAGATCAATCCTCAGAAAAAGCCGAGATCTCTTCTGCAATTTTTCTTATTTCTTCAATACTCTCAACCGAATTTATGCGATTTCTCGCTTCTGCCGCGCCCCTTATTCCGCTTATGTACCAGGAAACATGCTTTCTCGCTTCACGCACCGCAACATATTCGCCCTTTTCGGTGCACATACGCTCGGTTTGCGCAAGAGCGACCTTAAGCCGCTCACCGATAGGAGGTCTTTTATATTCTTTTCCCTCCGTGGCAGCGATGATTTCCTCGAAGATCCAAGGATTTCCAAGTGCTCCTCTGCCGATGGCAATTCCGTCGCAGCCCGTTATTTCGTACATTCTTTGGGCATCCGATGCCGAACAAACATCCCCATTTCCCACAACGGGGATTTTCACTGCTCTTTTCACATCGGCTATAACTCCCAAATCCGCACCCGGCTCATAAAACTGCTCTCTCGTTCTTCCGTGTACGCATATCATCGCAGCGCCGCTGTCCTCAAGAGCCTTTGCAAGCTCGGGAGCATTTATGCTGTTCTTATCCCATCCTGCTCTTATCTTGACCGTCACCGGGAGCTTCACTCTATCCGAGATTGCTCTCACGATCCTTGCCGCAAGATGAATATCCTTCATAAGTGCGCTTCCCTCTCCGTTTGAAACGACCTTAAGAACAGGGCAACCCATATTTATATCAATGGCAGTGGGCTTTGCCGTGCTTTTGCACCCGAAATATTCTCCGCTCTCAAGAAGTGCTGCGGCTTCCGCCATAAATGTAGGATCACTTCCGAAAAGCTGAACTGCCATGGGAAGCTCCTCTTTTCTTACTGCCGCAAGAGGCGCAGTTCTTGAAAGCTCCTCTGCATTTTTCTTTTTGCATCTCTGTTCATAGCAAAGTGCCTTTGCGGATACCATTTCGCTGACCACAAGAGATGCGCCGTGAGCACGGCAGACCTCTCTGAAGGCATAATCCGTAGCTCCCGCCATAGGTGCGAGCACAAGCCCGTGCTCAATATAAGCTGAGCCGAGTGAAAAACCGCAAAGCTCTAATTTTTTCATAAAAATCCTCTTATTTTTCCATCTTGACAACTATCTTCCAGCCCTTATCATAGCTATAAAGAGTCATTACTCCGTCCGATGGAGCTGTGATATATTCATAAGCAAACGGAATCACGATATTTCCGTTTATATCAATAACGCCTTTTTTACCTCCAAGGAATCCGATAACTCCAAGACCCTCGGAAAAAGGTCTGATCTCGGTATATATGGGCTGTGCGATCCAATAGCCGTTCTTATGATAATAGCCGTATTTTCCATCATTTCCCTTAAGAACAAGAACGCCCTCGGAATATGAAACAAGAGTGAATCCGCTTGGAAGTGGGAACTCACTTCCGTCGGGATAAAGAAGTACATCGCTATCCGAATAGATCAGATTTCTGAAGGTATAGTCCCTCTCAAGCTTTCTGACCCTTACAAGTCCTTCATCAAAATAGAGATATCCCTTTGAATTTTCCGAATGACGGTAAAGAGGCTCGGCATATTCACTTACAATATACCGGCTGGCAGTTACCATCTTTGTGCCAACGCCGTCAATAACCACCTCGCCCATGGGATCAATAAAGCGAAGAATACCGTCATCATCTACCACCGCTGCTCTTCCCTCGCTATATCCATATGCCTTTGCATATTTATATTCTATTTCTTCGGGATCCGCTAAAGGATAACCGAATCCATAGCGCATAAGGGAGAGCGTTCTGTCAATTATTAATATGTTCGGATCGGAAGAAGTGACCTTTTCCGTTTCGAGTTCGGTTTCGGTTTCCGCTTCCGTTTCAATTTCAGTCTCGGTCTCTGTTTCTGTTTCTGTCTCCGGCTCTGTTTCGATTTCAGTTTCAGTTTCCGTTTCCGTTTCCGTTACCGTCTCGGTCTCCGTCTCTGTTGAAGGAGCTGTTTCGGTGGATATTTCGGTTGAAAGCTCGGTATCCGCTATGCTTTCGGCGTCGGGAGAAAGCAAAGTATCACTTTCAAGGGTAAGCTGCGCCGTCAGCCTCTCTTCTTCAAGTCTCTTCTCCTCCTCGATCCTATCCTTCAAAGCCCGAAGCGCAAGAGCAAATCGGGGATTTGACCTTGCAACGGTTTCGGCAAAGCTTGGTCTGATGGCATAGATATATTCCGCAAGATCGGGATCAATGGAGCTTCTTATATAATAATCCTTTGTATTTATCTCGTCGATAAAGCGCACATCTTCATATCTGCTGAATATCTTGAGCGGAGAATCGAGCGCACCAAGGTCTTTTCTGTAATTATAATAAAGTCCCTTGCTGTCCCTCTCGTCAACATATGAGGAATAAAGGGGTCTGCCATACTCATCGACAATGAAATATCTGCCCTCATAGTCGATAAAGAGCGGATTGCCGTCCTCATCCCTTGCATATGCAGGTCTCATCTCGGTACGGCCAAAGGTGACGATATATTTTCCGGTCCTGTCAAACATAGTTGCAGTAGCCTCATCATACATGAGAATATATCCCATATATACCTCAAATGAGAAGCAATATTCGTCGGAAAATGCCGTGCCGTAAAAATATTCTCCTCCATCCTCATAAGAAACAGGAGCATCAACAAGAACAGGCTTTTTTCCTTTGACCTGATCCCTTGTCATTTCCACATCAAGCAGAATTTCGGCAAGAGTATGCTCCTTATCGGCAATATATCCGTCGGTGCTTATGAAATAGCCTGATGACATTGCCTGCCCCAGAGTCGGATAATATCCGTCATCGGATAAAGCCGGCTTTTTTTCGCCACCGTCGCCGTCCTCTGCGCTCTCATCGCCTTTATTTTCATTTGAACCCGATGAAATGATGCCGGAAATATTTTCACCGATGCCCATATTGCCAACCTGCTCCTCGATTTCCTTATCATCTTCTGTCATAGGCGGCATTTCTATATGAAGATTACCTTTGCCGGAGATGGGAAGATCGCGTTTTATAAAGATGAAATCAAATTTCCCAATGCCGTAAGCGAGTACCGCAAAGCTGACGAGCGCAAAAAATACAACGCACGCCGCTCTTTTCACAAAACGCATTATCCCTTCCATAATTTCCTCCGTTATTTATGGTATTTTGTCCCCTTTATGATGTTGAAGCCACGGTAGATAGCTTCAAGCAGAATAACTCTCATAAGCTGATGGGGGAATGTGAGCTGTGATACCGAAAGCCGATAATCACAAGCCTTTTTTACACTTTCATGAAGTCCGTGAGACGAGCCTATCACAAAGCATATCTCGCTATGCCGATCCGTTGCGCTCTCGATGAGAGATGCAAGTCCCTCGGAGGGAAGCTGTTTCCCCTCAACACACATTGCGATCTTATATGCTCTTTGCCCCATCGCTCCTATTATACTCTTGCCCTCGGAAAGAAGCGCCGCATCTATCTCACTCTGCGAGGGAGAATCCGGAAGCTTGACCTCCTTTAGCTGAATGCTCTCAAAGCGGCAGAATGCGCCAAGACGCTTAATATATTCCGCTTCCGCATCCTTAAGGTAGCTCTCCTTAAGATTTCCCACGGTTATCAGCTTAACATTTATCATTATATCAGCCTCACAGGATTTTCTCTGTCTGCAATTGCAATATGTATGCTATCATCGGCAACAGACGAGCGTACCTCGGAAAGAGCCAGCGACGGATCGTTATTTTCCTCGCTGAGATGAGCAAGAAGCAGATTTTTCGTTCCGTTTTCGCAAAGCTCTGCCGCAAAAGAAGCACAGTCGCTGTTTGAAAGATGTCCCCTCTCTGACATTATTCTCATTTTGAGATGCTCGGGATAAGACCCGCACATCAGCATATCCAAATCATGATTGGATTCGAGAATAACATCACGGCAGCCCATAAGACCGTCTCTTATGCTGTCTGTAATATGTCCGATATCGGTGGCAAGACCGATGGCGCACTTTCTCTTTTCCCCATCCGCCTCCTCGGAATATTCAATTCGGTATCCAACGCTTCCCATGCTGTCATGGGGAGTTACAAAGGATGTTATCTCAACATCTCCAAGGCTCATACTGAACAGCGGAGGATGCTCAACAAGACATCCTCTCAGCCCATCATTTCCCATATTTTTTATCTTCACGCAAGATCTGCCGCAAGCATGTACCGGAATATGGTGTTTTTTTGTCAAAACATCAAGAGCACTGATATGGTCGGTATGCTCATGAGTTATAAAGATCGCTTCAATTGCGGAGATATCTGTGCCAATATCCTGAAGCGCATGACACAGCGTTCTCGCACTTTTGCCGGCATCAATGAGAAATTCATGTCCGCAAAGATTGAAATAGACAGAATTTCCGCTTGAGCCTGAATATAATGTATATACAGAATTCATTTTAGTCCCTTTATTACAGAAATAATATTGTCCTCAAAAAACCAGGAAAAGGCGTCGATGGCAAAGGTGAAAACAAACGGAAAGATAAATGCGAGCATCCATTTTGACTTCTTTTTTCTCTTTTCCGCATCCTCGATAAATGCCGTTTTTTCCTCCTGCGTCATGCTGTCCGGAAGCATTTCAATTGTTATACCGCTTCTTGAAAATCCCCTATTATAGATCACATAAGAGAGCACAAGCACCGCAAGAATGACCATATAAGAAATAAGAACTATTTCAAAATATCGAAAATTCAGCATATAGCGGTAAAAGCCGAAGATCACGGCGGTGTTAAGCACCAAAAGCAATATCATGCCGATGCTCGGCTTTTTCTTTTGGCTGACGGATGTCAGCGCTGTGCCTGTTTTTTTATTCTTTCTTTTTTTCATATTACCTTAACTGCGCCATAAGGTCTGATGCGGAGAATGAGGCAAGAGCCTTCACCCAAAGCACTGTCCATATATGCTCTGAAGCCCTCTGCATCCTCTGACGGAACAAAAGCCTGTATTGTTCCCGCAAAGCCGCCGCCATGAACACGGAATGCCGCTTTTTTGCCAGAAAGATATTTATCCGCAAGAAGAAGCGCAAGAGAAACTCCCTGCTCGCTTACATTCTTTGTGGTGAATACATTCTGAAGATAGCAGAAGCTGGAGCGTCCCGATTCAAGAATGTCCGCAAAGAATTCATCAATATCGCCCTTTTTCAGTGCAGCCTTGATCCTATCAACTCTTCTGTTCTCATTGAAGAAATGAAGCGCACGCATAATTGCTCTGTCACCGACCTTTTCACGAAGGGCGGGGATTGCCTTCACAACCTCTTCCTCATCGGTTTCACGGAGCACCTTTTTACCGAAAAATTCGGCAACAGACTTCATCTCGGAAGGAACTGAAGCATAATCCTCACCGAGATCTGCATGGTTTCCTCCCGTGTTTACGATACAAAGATTATATCCTGCGCCCGAAAGATCAAAATCAATTTTTTCGATGACGGGAGCGGTAGGATCGGCAAAGTCGATGCTCACAACTCCGCCCGCAGCGCAGGCTACCTGATCCATAAGCCCGCAGGGCTTGCCGAAGAAGACATTTTCTGCATATTGAGAAAGCATTGCGATCTCAACATTGTCCACCTTGCCGTCATTATAAAGATGATTAAGAATATTTCCGATCATATCCTCAAAAGCAGCAGAAGAGGAAATTCCCGAGCCCTTAAGCACATTCGAGGTGGTATAAGCGTCAAAGCCTCCGATGCTGTGACCGTTTTTCTTCATTCCTGCGCACATTCCCGCAATTATTGAAGCGGACGAGGTATATTTCGATGCGTCGGGCGCATTATATACTTCAAAATCCACAACATCTTCATCAAATCCCTCGCTCTTAACACGGATAACAGAATCCTCTCTCGGAGAAGCTACAGCAATGATATCAAGATTGAGAGAGCCTGCAACGACCTTACCGTAATTATGGTCGGTATGGTTGCCCGAAATTTCAGTTCTTCCCGCAACGGAATATGCGCTGACCTCTCTTTCTGCGCCATAAAGCTCTGCGAAGCTTTCTATCGCCTTTATATAACGGATTTTTTGCGCAGCAATGTCCTCCTCGCCGTAAAGAGCGAGAAGCATCTCGTCAGCCTTGCCTTCATTTATTGCCTTTATAAGTTCATTTGTTTTCATTTTTATATGTCCTTTCAAAATGAATATAATTACACATCTTATATTGTAACATATTTTTCGATTTATAGCAACTGTTTTTGGGTAATTAAAATATGAATTTTTTGTAAGTTTGCTTTCACCGAGGAAAACAAAGCGGAATATACTGCTAATGAAATGCTTGGATTTTTCATGGAGGTAGTTACATATGAAGATTTTTGTTGTCAAACCGCCCTCATTTCTTGCCGCAATTATCAAAAAAATCTGGAAAGGCAAAAGCGATAGATAGAATTTATCTCAATTGAAAAACAGTAATTTAGCGGTGCGTGAGGACGCAGTAGTTTGAAAGTTTTGGTTAAGCTTTTTCAAAAGCTTGCAAACAAAAGCAACAGGGGCTGATGAACCAGCCCCTGTTAAGTTTATTAAATATCTTTATCCTTTTGCAAAAATGCACGAAGCTTTTGGCTCTTGGGCGCACCGAACACATCTTCCGGCGTTCCGACCTCCTCGATTACTCCGTCTGCCATAAATATGACCTTATCTGCAACATTTCTTGCAAAATCCATTTCGTGAGTGACTATAACCATGGTGTGGTCATTGCCCTTCAGTGCCTTGATCGCACGCAATACCTCTCCGGTAAGCTCCGGATCGAGGGCGCTTGTGGGTTCATCAAAGCAAAGTATCTCGGGATCGAGAGCAAGAGCTCTTGCGATCGCAACTCTCTGACACTGTCCGCCAGATAGCTGACAGGGATAAGAGTTCTTTTTCTCGGAAAGTCCCATCTGCAAAAGAAGCGCATCAGCCTTTTTCTCGATTTCGGCAATTGCCTCATTCTTCGCAGACGCTGAAAGCTTTTCCTTTCTCGCCTGCTTCTTGAGTGCCAGCACTGCGGGGAGAGTTATATTTTTATGAACAGTATACTGTGGAAAAAGGTTAAATGATTGGAAAACCAAGCCGAATTTCAGTTGGTTTTCTCTTTTTTCCCTCGAACTTTTGCGTTTTTTGTCCTCAGAATCGAAAACAACATGATCAGCAACGGTGATCTTTCCCAAATCGGGAGTTTCAAGGAAATTGAGGCATCGAAGAAGCGTTGTTTTTCCGCTTCCGGACGAGCCGATTATGGCAAGCACCTCTCCCTTTTCAAGCGAAAAATCTATTCCTTTCAGAACATTTGTGCGGCCAAAGCTTTTTTTGATTCCTTCTACCTTAAGTAATTCCATGCTTGCACCCCCTTATGCTCTGAAATAGCTGAGTTTCTTTTCTATATAGCCGAAAAGCAGCGTCAAAAGTCCATTGAAGACCAGATAATATATGCTTGTGAAGAAAAGCGGCCAAAGCAAGCCCTGGCTTGAAAATCTCTCCGCCACCTTGATTATCTCAATTACAGAAATTACACGCACAAGCGAGGTATCCTTAACAAGTGTTATAACCTCATTGCTTATAGGTGCGAGTATTCTCTTCACCACCTGCAAAAGCACAACATGGAAGAAGGTCTGCGCCTTTGTCATGCCGAGAACCTGCCCCGCCTCATACTGTCCCACAGAGATAGACTCGATTCCACCTCTGTATATCTCGGAAAAATAGCAGGCATAATTGATCACGAAGGTGATAAGTGCCGCAAGAAATCTGTCCTGCTTGAAGATAGGGTTATTAAAGACGATTCCCGGAATAAAAAACACGATAAATATCTGAAGCATAAGCGGTGTTCCGCGAATTATCCAGACAAACACCTTTGTTATGTATTTGAGCGGCCCGAATTTGCTCATTGAGCCAAAGCTGATGATAAGACCGAGGGGAAGCGCAAAAAGAAGAGTCATTGCAAAAAGCTCAAGGGTAGTCAAAAAGCCTCCCCAAAGGCTCTGGGCAATGGTATTGAACTCCTCCAAGGTATCCGGCATAAAGGCATTGACAAACCGCTCCCAGATCATTGGAAGCTCATTTGTAAACCATTGTGTGGCAGATGATAGCATATAAATCAGTATCCTTCCGAAAAAATTCCCAATTACGCTCGAAAGGCATGGAGCATACGCCGAAGCGCACGTCCATGTCTTAAGAGGAATGGATCTATTATGAAAAAGTGAAATTCAAAAATTAGCCTGCCATGCTTACGAGAGCATCGTTGAGAGCATACTTTTCAGCGATAGCTGCGATGGTGCCGTCTGCCTCAAGCTCTGCAAGAATGCCGTTTACCTTTTCAGTAAGGTCGCTGCCCTTGCGGAATGCGATTCCGTAGAATTCGTCATCGGAAAGGTTCATATCAAGGATGGAGAGATCGGCAAAATCACTGCCTTCCTTATTGATAAGATAGTTTGCCATTACATAGTCGATAACAGCCGCATCACTTGTGAGAGCCTTGACCTCTGTGAGTGCATCGAGCTGAATGCTCTTTTCAACATAAACCGCATCGGAAATGTTACCGAGAACGATCTCCTCTCCTGCAGATCCTGCTTCAGCTGCGATAACCTTGCCTGCAAGAGAATTTACATCGGAATAGTTACCCTCATCGTCAGCTCTGACAACAACGATCTGCTTATTCTTCATATAGGGCTTGGAAATGCTCATTTCCTCTTCACGAGCGGGAGTGATCGTAAGACCGTTCCAGATGCAGTCGATATGCTTTGCAGCAAGCTCTGCTTCCTTTGCTTCCCAAGAGATCTCCTGGAAAACAACCTCAACACCAAGCTTTGCAGCTACAGCCGCAGCAAGCTCTGCGTCAAAACCGATCCAATTGCTGTCAGCATCCTGGAAATCAAGAGGCTCAAGATATGTGATACCAACGATCATCTTGCCCTGTTCTGTGATATAAGCAACATCTTCAACAACAGCAGCATCAGCATTGCCTGTATCGGCAACATCAGCGGAAGTATCGGTATCCTTAACATCGGTTTCGCCATTACCGCCGCAAGCGGTGAAGCAGAAGAGGCACATAAGGAGTGCCATTGTAAGTGCAATAAGTTTTTTCATGATAAAAGTCTCCTCATAAATTAAAATGTTTGTTTTTCAGGACAAAACCACTTTATCCTGCTAAAGTGATAATATGATACCACGATTTTCCCTATTTGTCAAGAGCTTTTTTGTTTTTTATATCAATTTTATCAAAAACAATGTTTTTACGGCCAAAATCGGCCGAGAAATCATACAATTTGCCATAAAAAAGGACTGAGCCAAATCGGCTCAGTCCAAAAAGATGCTCAATTTTTAAATCAGCACTCGGGAATAACGATCTCGATCTCGCGACCAACAGCGTTAGACTTAGCGATACCATCAAGAATAGCCTGGTTATAGATGATATCAGCGGAAGGAACGGGAGCCTTGCCACCCTCTTTGCAAGCATCGAGGAAGGAACGGATCTTTGCGTCCCAAAGATTGATGTCAGCCTTAAGCGGAACAACTGTCTCAACCTGCTCGCCTGCAACCTCGTGATAGATTGTCATAGGCTTTGTGAGTGTACCGTTCCAGCAGTCTGTGGAAGGAACACGGAGACCACCCTTTGTTCCGAGGAATATTGTATCACCGGGGGTGTCAATATTCATAGCCCAAGCTATACGGAAGTCGAGAGTAATGCCGCCCTCAAGACGAACGAAAGCTGCTGCGAAGTCATCAACGCCGAATTTCTTTGCATACTCGGGATGACCTGTCTTTACATAGTTGGAATAGTTAGGATCTGTTCCGAAGAATGCAGACTTGTAACCGGAAACTGTGAGAGGCTTCGGATTGCCGAGAGCATTGAGAACGAGGTCGAGAGAATAGCATCCGATATCAGCCAGTGCGCCGAGACCTGCTGTCTCATCCTCGATAAATGTTGTACCGAAGGGGGTAGGAATACCTCTTCTACGACCGCCACCTGTCTGAACATAGTAGATGTCACCAAGCTCGCCGCTCTGAACGATCTTCTTAATCATCTGCATATTGGGGCTGAATCTGGGCTGGAAGCCGATAGAAATAACCTTTCCGCTTCTCTTCTCTGCCTTAACGATCTCAGCTGCTTCCTCGATTGTTACGCACATAGGCTTCTCGAGAAGAACATTGATGCCGTTATCAAGAGCATAGATTGCGGGACCTGCGTGCTGACGGTTGTATGTACAAATGGATACAGCGTCAAGCTTCAGGCTCTTATCGTCGATCATTTCCTTGTGGGAAGCATAGTCGGTCTTTGCGCCCTCAATACCGTATCTCTTCATGAAGGCTGCTGCCTTACCTGGGATAAGGTCTGCTGCTGCAACGATCTCAACATCGGGCTGTCTCTTATAAGCCTCGATATGAGCCTCTGCGATCCAACCTGTACCGATGATACCTACGCGCATCTTCTTCGAGGTATCAACAGTCTTAACTTCCTGATTTTTCTCAAAAGCATTCATATCTGCCATGGGAAAATCCTCCTTTGAATATAGAAATTTTTGTTTTTTATAATGTCAAAAGAGCATTTGCTGCTCTATTGCAATCAAATCAGTTACCGAGAGTTGTGAGGTACTTGCGGGACATCTCGATGGATTCGAGAGGTGTTTTGCCCATGCTGGGTCTATCCTGCTCAACAACTACCCATTCTGTGCCTGCATCCTCGCAAGCCTTAAGGATATTGTACCAATCCTGGCAGCCGTAGCCAACAGGACGAAGCTCGAATGCGGGAGCAGCAGTAACCTTCTTTTCGATACCGATAAGCTCATACATATCGTCGCTCTTTGCGCCAACAAAGTCCTTAAGATGAACAACGGGAGCTCTGTCTGCGTACTTTCTTACATAGCCTGCGGGATTCTCACCGCCGACATTTACCCAGCAAGTATCAAGCTCTGTTGCAAGAAGATCTGCGGAAACAGTATCATAAAGCATATCGAGAGCATATGTATCGCCAAGCTTAACAAATTCAAAATCATGGTTGTGGTAAAGGAGCTTGATGCCCTGCTTCTTGCACTCTTCACCGATCATCTTGATATTGGCAACAGTCTTCTCCCAGTTAGGTGTGCCGGGGCGATCCTCCTCACCAAGATAAGGAACTGCGATATACTTGCAGCCGATGGAAACATAATCAGCAACGGTCTTTTCTGTTGCCTCAACAAGCTCAACGAGCGGAACATGAGCGGAAACGGGAACAAGACCGATCTCCTCGCACATTTTCTTTACATCAGCGGGATCGTTGCCATAAAGACCTGCGAACTCAACGCCATCATAGCCCATTGCCTTTATTTTTTCAAGGGTTCCGCGGAAATCTGCCGCAGCATCATCACGGACGGAATAAACCTGTACAGCTACCGGAAATTTTTTCATAACATCCTCCAAAACATACTTTTTAAAGGTACAAAAAAGCCTATTTTTACCTTCATAGTTATTATAAGACAAATTAAGCTGTTTTACAAGACATTTATAGGCAAATATAAGACAAATATTGCTATCATTAAAAATCACACAAAATGCGCACAATTTTTGACCATTTCGAGGTCAGATATTGAAAATCCACTTGATTTTAAAAGGTTATTATAAAAACACCTAAAGAAAAAAGATTGCTTTTTACTTCCGAAAAACTGCAGAAATTTTCCTGTCATATGAAAAATATTGCTCTTTTTAAAAAATCGCTCAGCAGCACTTTTGATTTAATAAAAAATCAGCAAGGGCAAGCCCCGAAGGACTTGCCCTTGCCTTTATTTATCAAAAGATTTTATAATCAATAGAGTACGAGTCTGTTGAATGCATAACCGGTAAGAGTTCCGGAAACATCATCGTAGTTAAAGTATACGATAGCGTTGTCGAAGAGATCTACACCGTACTCATTAGCAATATTGCTATATGAACCATGCATATTCTTAACTGCGCTTACGCCGTTCTCAGCAACTGTTACAACAGGTGTGCCAAGCTCATTTACAAGAACTTCACCTCTGGAAGAGAATACGAAGTCTACTGTGACAAGCTCGAACTTGTTAACTGTGTAAACCTTGCTGCCGATATTTACGCCTTCCTCATATACATTGTCAAACTTAACATGAGAGATAGCACCTGTGTTATCCTTAATTACACCTGTGTACTCACCAACGCGCATATTTGTCCAATTAAAGCCATCATAGAGAACGAAGAGATCATCGCTACCACCTCTTTCAGCATAGCCAACTACAGTGTCAATAACAGCACCTGTTTCGTCAACTATATCATAAGAGTAAGGTCTAACAACCTTGTAGCCATCCTCGTCATCACGAGTAAGGATTGCGCCGTAAGCTGTACCAACTGTTTCATTGAGATAACCCTCATAGAAGAGAATATCCTCAAATACATCAACTTCTGCCTCTGTGAAGATTACAGCATCCTCATACTTGTTATCGATCATATTGTAGAGACCGGAATATACATAGTACATTACGCCATCCTCATAATAGATCTTATCATTCTTTGTCTTTTCATTTACAAGGTAAACTTCATCTGCATGGAAGTCTGCTGCTACATAAGGCAGGTACTCTCTGAGTGCCCATGTGTCGAGGTGGTTACGAACAAGTCTGTCGCAACGATTTGCATCGTTGTCGAGATTTGTCTCACCATCAAGGCATGTGCAGTCGTCATCAGCAACATACTCAAGAGCGATATCCTGAACCTTTTCAGCCCAGTCAACATCACCAAGAGCGATATCAGCGATGCAACGGTCTGTGTCTACGATAAATACAGCCTTGGAATCAGCAGCAAATACTCTTGCAGTACCGCCTGTAAGGTCAAGCTTGTAATCATCAGCAGGCATACCTACATATGTGTAGATACCGTCTTCAGCAACGAATGTGAATACTGTGTTAGCATCTGTTCTGATAGGTGTTGCACCGGACTTAGTCCAGATCTTAACATCAGATACACCGTATGTGAAGTTAACAACTGCGTTGTTAGCTGCATAGGAGCCTGTGGGATACTTAGCTGTGCTGAGCTGGTAAGAACCGTCTGCACCAACTGCATATACACCATAAACGAGTGTTGTGTCAGCATCCTTTGTGAGGTTCTCATCGAAGTCATGATCATCAAAGTTAGCATTTACATAGATATCAGTGAGTCTATCAATGATATACTCTCTCTCAACAGCCTTATAGAGAGCTGTTGCCTGATGAACTGCAAGACGGTCAGCATCGAAGAAGTATGTGTACTTGTCAAGGATAGAACCTGCAAGACCGGAATTATAATAAAGGATGTCGCAGTACTTCTTGAATGCGAGGAACTCGATATCGTTGAATTCCATAGAATCAACAGAGTTGATCTTGATTGTCTTGTATTCGCCTGTTGTGTCAACGATTGCGTCAACAACGATCTGGTTGTTCTCGATAGCGAACTCGCTCTGGTAAGCATTGAATGCTACGAGCTTGTAGTTATCAGCTGCGAGAGTAGGAAGACCGTGAACGAGGTGACCTGCAATTACGAAGCCCTTGAAACCTGCGCAAGCATCAGTCATACCAAACTCAAGAAGGTCATTCCAACCATTGTAGTATGTGAGGGAAACATCGTTCTTGTCAATAACTCTGTCACCGTTTACATCCATACCTACGAAATCGACATGTGCAGCATTGATCTTATCTGCATCGTAACGGTTAAGAGCCTTGAGACCATAGAGATTGTTCCAGTTCCAGCCGCCAACCTGATATGTTGTGCCGCCGATGGATACCTGTGAATCCTCATAGATGCCGGTGTAGTAGTTAACTGCACCCTTAACACCCCACTCAACCTTGCCGGAAACGCTCTTAGCTACTTCCTTAACATTGATCTCGTGAGTATGTCTGTTGTAGGAATAAACATACCAAGCCCAAGAGCCGGGTTTGTCAACCTTACCTGTAAATCTATAGTCATTTACATTAGGCATATTTGCGCCTGAACCGCTAAGAACGGTTGCGCCTGTAGCAGTTGTGATACCACTGAGAGTGAACTCGTTGCCATCATAAGTGTTGTCGTCATAATCCTTAACCTGGTTTACAGAACCAACATAGTAAGGAGTATAGATACCTGCATCATAGATGCCATCGTTATCATAGTCCATTGCTGTGATCTCACAGAAGTTGTTAGAAGCAATTGCAATTGCATAGCTGAGCTGCTTGTATCCAACAAAGGTGCCAGTAGCATCAAACATAGGTTTATTATAATCATTATAGTCTGTGCCAAGAGTACCATTGTTGAATGCGGGAGCGATTGTATCGCCGGCCTCAACTATAGCATAGTCGCTGCTAAGAGCATCCTCGAAGTGAGCGATAGCGCCCATAATCTCAGCTGCAGTAGCCTTTACACGAGTTGTAACATTGTTAAGAGTTACTTCCTTGTAGTATGCGCCATCTACATAGTGGAGAAGAATTGTTGTGCCATCATTGTCAACGATATTGCCGTTTGCATCGAAGCACTGTGCATAAGCATCAACCTTGAAATCATAGCTTCCGTAGTCAGCATAGAGGATAAGGTCATGTGTTCCTGTAGGAGCTGTGTAATCCTTATCATAACCATCAACGAGGTTATAAGCCTGACCGCCGAATGTTACGAAGTGGTCAAACTGCCAGCCACCGTTACGATCGTGATCGTAAGCGATAGGAGTAGCAGTGATAGCGATATCATCGCCATAGTTTACGAATGTCTTTGTTGCGCACTCATCACCCCATGTAAGAACATCGTTCTCGAATGTGAGGTTGAACGCATAACCGAGCTTGTCGGCATAGTTAGTGTCGATCTGCTTGCCCTTAAGGTCATCAGAGATCTGAGTTGTCTTTGCGTATACATACTTTGCAGCCTGGTTAACTGCCTTGTAGTCTTCGCCGATAGGAGCGAATGCTACATAACCCTCGTTGATTTCCTTACCAACATAACCGTTGATGGAAGCGCCGGGGATACCTGTATCACCAACATAAACTGTAGGTGTAGCAACGAGCATGTAAGTGCCGCTTGTAAGGTTGAAGTTGTCTGCAAAGAGAGAATCTTCAGCATACAGAGCGTTGTAAAGAATTGTAGCGATTACGCCACGAACTGCAGCATCACCATAAGCGACATTAGCGATACCGTTTGTGAGACCGAGCTTCATAGCCTTGTTGATGAAGCCGTTAGGATAGGAAAGACCTGTGTAGCCGAGCGAACGAACTACCATTGTGAGTGCTTCCTGATATGTAACGTTTCCGTTAGGATCGAAAGCTACATCGGACTTACCGATAACAACACCCTGCTCGTAAGCATAGGAAATTGCGCCTACATAGTAGTCAGCAACGTCATCGATATCTTCGAAAGTTGTGTCATTAACATAACTTTCCCAATAATTGCTCTCTACCTTACCTGTAAGTACACGGCCTGTGAAGAGAGCCATCTGAGCACGGGTAACGTTATCGTCTGCACCCATGTCAGCTGCGTTGTAACCCTGGAAAATGCCAAGCTTGTTAAGACGGGTAATAGCTTCTGCATTGTAAACTACCTTCTCGTCAGCCTCAGCTGCGCTGATAGCAACAACACTTGTAGCTACCATCATAACTGCAAGTACCAGAGCAAGAATTCTCTTAAAATTCTTCATGGTTTGTGTTTCTCCTTCAAAAATAATTATTTTTTCAGGTGAAATAGTTTTATGTTCAACCTGTCGCCACGTCGAAGCAAAACGTCGCTTACATCCGACTTAGCTGTCATCGGATGTCATTCTGATCCGATGGCTAGGGCATTCCATAAACTTTCCCCTGTGCCAATATAGTACCATGTCTTCATATTTTTGGCAATACTTTTTCTCAAGCTGTAATTACACTGCAATATTAAACCCTGTTTAATATTTCCTTTTATGTAAAATCAACGCAAAATCCCCATCATTTTCGCATTTTATTGATTTTTTGTGGGTAAATTGGGTTGGATTTCTCCGATGTTGTTATATATATATAATTAATGAAGTTTTTCGATCGCTCACTAAATATTGTAAGTGCAGCTTGATCAAAACCTTAAAGCAACAGCGTCATCACGCACCAACAAATTTCTGTTTGAAAGCAAATGGGGCTATCCTAATGAGACAGCCCCTTATTCCTTATTAAATTTTATTTTTTTATCTTCTCAAACAGCTCGGACATTTCGCTAAGGTCAATTACGCTATCAAGCGCCATGATCTCATCGCCACCGGGAAGATATGCAAATGTATGCTTATAGTTGAAGGTCAGAAGATATCCGATCTTGTATCCGTCCTCATACATTCTTTCGATATTCCCCCAATAATCCTTTGCGCTGCAAAGCTTTCTCTGATCCTCATAGCTCTCGGCAACGAGAGAATCGCTGATTCCCGCCTCGCAGAGATTTGTGATCTTTCCCGTACTCATAAGCGCCTCATATGGCTTATGCTCATCTCCTATTGCATAATTTCCCGCAGTGTACCAGTCGATTCCGACGATATCAACATATTCATCGCCCGGATAGCAATAAAGAACACTTACTCTTTCGCTATAATACTGATTTGGACTATATGTCCAGATCAGATTGTCAAGACCGCATTCGACCGCAAAATAATTATAAATATATTTCCAAGCGTTTATATAGCAGGAAGCATCGAGAGTGACTCCCGTTGCCGCAATGCTGAACCAGAATGAAGGCGTGTTCATCTCATGCATCGGTCGCCAAATGACGGGAACGCCCGCATCGCAGAGTGCTCTCAGAACTCTCGCATTCAGCTCAAGCTCTTTTTTAAATTCGGCATTGGTTTCTGTTCCCTCGGTCACAAGATCTGCCCAGCCCTCGGCATCGCCAAGATTTCCTCTGTCGCAGTTCCACTCCTTCTCATATCCCGTAGGATTTGCAAAATGGGAGCTCATGGTGACGATTCCGCCCATTGCCGCATAGTCAATAAGCTCACAAACAGTCTGGCTTATGGAATACCAACCGTCCTCATCAACAAAAGGCAAACGCAGACCGCATCTTCCAAGGTCGATTCCCATAATTGCAGGATATTTTCCCGTTCCTACATATTCAACATCCTCGCATTCTCCGCCGTTCTTCTGAACATCAAGCCAGAATGCAGGCGAGGTGCGGAGTCCTCTTACCTGGTCGCCAACAATGGTGATATCATTGTTATAGGCATAGTCAAGCACTGCCATCAGCTCTTCCCTTGTGTAGATTTCGGGAAGATCGCCGCTGTCAAGAGAAATGCTTTCATTTATTTCAACAGTCTTTTTATTGCCGATAAGTTCATCGAGAAAATAATCAAAGACATAATCGATCGAATGGAACGAGCCGTAAAGGATGAGATTGCCATCCTCTATTTTGATCTCTCCCTTGGTATAATCAAGCGAGCTTGTATCGACGATGATATATTTTCCCGTCTCAGACATAGAATCCGCAAGTGAAAAATGTCTGCCCATCTTTTTGCCGAGCTTTTCGCAAAGCTCACTTGCAAATTCAAGGCTCGTTTTTGCATAATCGCTGTTTGTTTTCTTTTTATAATAGAATTTATAGTCGGTGATATCGTTTCCATCCACCAAAAGCTTTTCGAGAGTATATTCCCTTTTCATAAGGAAGCCTTCAACAGGTGCGGCAATTTTTCCTTCAGGCATGAAATGCTCCGCAAAAACGCCCACAGCCTCCATCGTGGCATCGGATGAACCGCCTACTATGACGATGCTCTTTCCCTCAAGCCTTATGATATAATCATAATCGCCCCCAAGCTCCTCCATCGCCTTTTTGCTTGCGGCTCTGTTCGTTTCACCTATAAGCACCTCATATTCGTTCTTTCCGCCAAAATCCGTGCCGACGCTGAGAGAATTTCCGGTCTTTTCCTTTATGGCATCACGAAGGAATGTGAGTGCATCCTTTGTCTTGCTATCTGCTGTGTCGGAGCGAACGAGTGTATATTCCCCGATATTCGTGATCTCCTTCACCTTGACGGTATCATTTTTTTCTTCATTTATCTTGCTTTCATTTTCTCCGCAAGAGGAGAAGACAAGTACAAGAGAAAGTAAAATCGCAATCAAAAGAGCAAATTTCTTCATAAATTACCTCCAAAAATTGATGTTATATAAATAATATCACATTTTAGGTCTTGCATAAATACATTTTCTGTGTTAAAATATAAAAAAAATCACTTTATGAGGTGAAAAATGCTGTTTCGCAACCAATTCGCCAATAAACACCACCTTAATTACAGAGCACCGGGCGCAGAGTTTTCAGAAGTTTTCAGCACCAAGGAGATCGGATATGAAAGAGTGCCTCCCGCATTCAAGCAGATCCTCACAAGGAATGTCTATATTATCCAATATATTCTCAGCGGCAGCGGTCTCTATATGGGAGAGCCCTTTTCTGCGGGGGACTGCTTCCATGTTGTTCCCGGAGAGGTTCAGATCATTGAAGCTGACAAGGATTCCGGATACGAAAGTGCATGGATAATTCTGAGGGGAAGAAGATCAAAGGAAATACTTACAAAATGCGGATTCCCCGAGCATAATTCTCTTCTTGATTTCGGAAAATCGCTTGAATGCGGAGATATCATCAAAAAATATCTCTTTGACAGAGAATATGAAAACGGCTATGTTGAGTCTTGTGCGCTTGAGGAGGTATTTTACCGACTCATGGCATTGCATTTTGCGGAAAAGAGTGAAGAGGTGAAGCCAAGCCACAGCAAAGCTTCGGAAATTGCGGAGTATATCGAGAAAAATTATAGCTCTGCGCTTAAGATACACGATCTTTGCAATATATTTTATCTATCGAAGAATTATCTCTGCACGATCTTCAAAAACGAATACGGAGTGACTCCACAGGAATATCTGATCTCCTACAGAATGGAAAAGGCAAAGCAATTTTTGCTCTTTGACGGCAAGCTTCAGATTGCGGAAATCTCATTTTCTGTGGGCATAGACAATCCCCTTTATTTTTCAAGATGCTTCAGAAAAAGGTTCGGGATGTCTCCAAGCGAATTCAGAAAAAAGAATGCCCCACGGCACTCTTGACTATATTGTCTTCCTGTGATATACTTTTATATATTTTATTTGTGAGGTTTGATATGAGTTTTTCATCAAAAATACTGATGGCAGTAAACAAGCTTTTTCCTCTGCCGCTTCACCCCTTCAATACTCAAGCAGAAGGCGGCATGAGCTATGCCGAATGGCAATATGAGCGAGGCGAGGATACCATCAAGTTCTATCTTGAATATACAGACAAGGAGACTATGTTCGGCGGAAAGGATGTCCTTGATGTTGGTTGCGGTGCAGGCGGAAAATCCCTTTATTATCTGGGGTGCGGAGCAAAGAAGGTCGTTGGAATTGATATTGTTCCCTCATATAAGGAAGAATCCGAGGCACTTGCCGCAAAGCTGGGACTTTCGGAATTTGAATTCAGATGTGAGGACGCAAGCAGCACAAGCTTCCCCGACGACAGCTTTGATACCATTATTATGAACGACGCCATGGAGCATGTTGCAAAACCCGAGGCGGTTCTCCGTGAAATGCACAGAATACTCAAAAGCGGCGGAAAGCTCTATGTTAACTTCCCTCCCTATAACCATCCCTATGGAGCGCATCTCAGCGATGTCATCGGAATGCCCTGGGTGCAGTGCTTTTTCTCGGACAAGACAATGATAGAGACTTATAAAAAGCTCGTTGAGGACAAGCCCGACGGAGAAAATAGGATCAAATTCAGAATAAGTAAAAATGAAAAAGGCGAGGAATATTTTTCCTATATCAACAAGATGACCATCAAAAGGTTCAAAAAGATCAAGGAAAACACGCCCTTTAAAGTGAGCTATTATAAGGAAGCTCCCCTGCGTCCCTTCCTCCGCCCCCTCTGCCACGGTTTTCTCCGGGAATATTTCGTAAAAATGGTGGTTTGCGTTTTTGAAAAATAAAGATTCGAGGCTGAAACAATTGCCCAAAAGCAATTGTTTCAGCCTCATTTTTTATTTTACCTTATCCGCAATAAGACCGTAATATGTTTCGTTTGTACCGTATATCATCGGATCTGCCATGAAATCATTGCTGTCGCCCATCTCGAGGATAGACCATTTTGATGTCCAGTTGAGAATATAAACCATAGAATAGTTCAGCTTATATGCAATGTTCTTCACAAGAGCAAGCTGTCTCATTGCTCTGTAAGGATGCAGGTCTCCATCCGTTTCCGGAAGAAGCTTTCCCGAAGGCCCAAATTCGGTTATCGCCACGGGATATCCGGTTGCCATAAGAGATGAGAAGGATTTTCCGGCACCGTCGATCTCTTTATAATCGTCTGTACTGGTATACCAGTCGCAGCCCACCATTTCAACATATTCATCCCCGGGATAAGCATACATAACATGCTGTGTTCCGCTTGTTGTGGATGTATTGTTGGTATAGTTGGGGCCGTATACCCAAACAAGGTTGTCAAGATCGCATTCGACTTCGAAAAATTCATAATAATATTTCCAGAGCCTTATAACATAACTGCTGTCAAGAACTCTCTTGTTTCCGTCAACATTCTGGTTTACACACCACCAGAAGGAGCTGATATTCATCTCGTGAAGAGGTCTGAAAAGAACCGGAATGCCTCTGTCCTCAAGTCTCTGAAGAGTGTCTCTTACATCCTCAAGATATGTATGGAGCGAGAGGTTGAGGGGACTTCCCTTTGTGAGTATCTCCTCCCAAGCGTCCTCAAAACCGAGAGCTCCTCTATAGCCTGCGGAAGCGTCTCTTGGATTTGTCAGATGGATGGAAAGGGTAATGATTCCGCCTCGTCTGACATATTCAAGGACATTATCAAAATAGATATCCTTCTGCTCATCTGTATATTTGCCTTGGTTTATCGAAACCTGGTCAAGACCGATAACACCGGGGTAATCTCCCGTTTCATTTCTGAATTTTGCAAGATAATTGGCAAGGACATCGGGAGAGCTGCCTCCTCCAAGCTGCTGACCGTAGATGACATGGTCGATATCATCATACATCTCGTATATATATGCCATCAGCTCTTCCTCGGTATATATCATCTCTCTGTCATATTCCACATTCGCTGCCACACTCAAAAATTCCTTTTGTTCCGCCGAAAGAGAAGCATCGCCTTTCTCTGCGGTAAGTGCTGCCTTTTCACGAAGTGTTGCAGACACGGGATCGGTATAAAGCTCGAATGTCTCGCCCGTTTCCTTATTTTCAATTACAACATATGCTCTGAAATGGAGCAGCTCGGTGGCATTTTTCGCATTCAGAACGCCGCCTTTATCATATCCCATTGCGGTATGAGCAAACTGCGCCTCATTTCCGTTCGGAATACTTGATATCTTGCCGCAAAGGGCATTATCTCGAACGACAACATTTGTAAAGATATGATTATCACTTAGCTTTATGTCATTCTCGCCTTTGATTCCTCTCTCAAGCGAGGAGATCGAACCCATCTCCTTAACATTATAGATAGAATTGCCCGAAGAAGCATCATAACCGAAATTATATACGGAACGCAGTCCGTTATAGCCCTCACTTCTCACCATAAAGCCTTCATGATAAACTATCGGCTGCGCATAAAGCGTCAAGTTTTCATATATCTTCATCGAATAATCATAAGGCTCGGCAAAGCCCTCGTCATAATAGAAAAGACAAGCCTTACCATCTGTAAGTCTCGGAAGAAGCTTAACTCCCTCAACAACATCTATCTCATCCTTAAGCTCACCGTCAAGATATACCGAAACAACATTGGGAAGAATAAATTCAAGCCCATGCTCTTCTGCATATTCCTGCGCATGAGAGTTTCGGAGGCCCTTTATTGTCTTAAGATTCTTGCAGTTCTTGAAGGCATCGGCGGCAATGGTTGCATCGCTATAGATCACAATCTCACTAAGACTTGTGCAATCCTCAAAGACCTCTGAGCCTATATGTGCAAGATTGAAGGGAAGCTTTACATTTTTCAAGCTTTTGCATGCCTTGAAAAGCTCTGTGCCAAGGGATGTGGTTTTGGGATATTCCGCAAATTCAACGGAAACGATGCTTTGACAGCCATCAAAAACATATGCGCCTATAGTATCAACAGATGTGAGGTCAAGATGTCCCGGAATCGGCTCATTGCCCTTTATATAGATACAGTTCAGCTTTGCTGAGCTTTCAAAAGCCGTTCCTCCTAAAGCCTTCAGAGAACTTGTTATCTCTACCTCTTTGAGGTTTGGCATATTTCCGCCCATATGTCCGCTGATTTCGGAAATGCTCTGCGGAAAGACTATCTTTTTTATCAGATTGTTATAGGGATACCACCAGGCAAGAATTCTTGTATAAAATCCGAGAGAATCATCAGCAACGCTTTGCATGATAGCTTTTCTGCCAGAACCGAAAACATACATCGTTGCAAAGCCGTCCTCGCCACAGACGAGCTTATAATAAACATCCGTTCCCGCTTTTCCGATGTCGATAACATTCGGATCGGAGCTATAATAAAGCGGATCAATATCGGGAATGTCATTTACATATTTAATACCGTTTCCCTTTGCAAATGCTTCAACATTTCCGCCCTTCACAGCGCCGTAAAGGGTCAGATTTTTGGTTTCCGCACCTTTGAAAACTTCCTTTCCGATGGTGGGATCACCGAGGAAAATGACATTTTCAAGCTGGGTATATTCAAAGGCGTCTGCCGTGATATCGGTAACTCCCTCGGGAATAACGAGAACCTTAAGAGAGGTACAGCTTTTGATCACTTCGTTTCTGATATTTCCAACATATTCGGGATTAAAATGTATATATTTTAGGCTTGAGCATCCATCAAAAATGTGCGTTCCGAAGGATGTTATCATAGAAAGGTCTGCACCGAGGAATGTATTCTTTCCTCTGACGCTGATTCTTTCAAGCATTTTATTGCTTGAAAAAGCCTGATTTGCAAGAGATGTCAGATTTGCGGGAATCTCGATGGTTCTGACCTGCGGAAAAAATGCAACTCCCGCAGCACCGATGGCCGTAATACCGTCACCGACCACTATCTCATAAATATTATTTTTCCATTCCTGAAACTGATGGCTTGTTGAATAATTTCCGTATGAAAGCTGCTTGCCGTCGTTTGTATATCCGACAAGAGTTCCCTCTCCGGTGAAAACAAGCTTATAATGAGGCTCCTCGCCTGCTCCTCCGTATCGGTCAAAGAGCTGCCATGTGATGCTCTCTCCGTTATTTCCCTCGGCAACAAGCGTCTCTGCAGCAGAGACCGACAAAACAAGAGCCGCTCCGAGCAAAATTATTATCAGGGGTAAAAGCAGTGTTTTTTTCATTACAATTTTTTCCTCTCGATTTTGCTTACTAACAATATTATATATTAATTTGATGCATTAGTCAAGCAAAACTTGCTTTATTCGCTATATTCGGTTGTGAAAACAGTTTTTTTACCGCCATAGTCGAAAATTATACTGTTTTCTCCTGTTTTCAAAGTCAACTCAATTGTGAAGCTTCCGTCTCTCTCTCGGCTTATCCTCTTTCCTTCATATGAAAGCGTGACCGCAGGGTCGCTCTTTCCGCTGACCTTGATCATTTTCGAGGCGGAAATCTGCGGAAGATCAAGAAGCAAAGGCTCTGCCGTTGAATAATAGTCCGAATATATGATCTCATCCTCAAAAAGCTTGCTTATCTCATCTGCAACATTTTCGGCGTTTTTGGCAATGGCTTCATAACCGTAAAAAATACTGCCCTTATATGTGATAAGATCTCTCGAAAAATCCACTTGATGCGTAAGCTCTCCATAAGGGCTTTCCCAGCTCTCGTACATATAAGAAGCATGGGAAATATAGAGCTTTATTCCGCTTCCGTCGAGCACCGCATTCCACCATGACGCAAGCTCACCGTAAGGTGCGGCGGCAGTTTCAAACCGCCAATAAAGCTGTGGAGAAATATAGTCGATATATTTACCCTCGATCCATGCAAGAGCATCGCAGTAAAGGCTCTCATATGCCTCAAGTCCGCGGCTTGCGCTTCCTCCGTTTTTGCCATCGTCATTCTGCCATATGCCAAAGGGTGAAATTCCGAAAAGGCATGAGGGATCAGCCGCCTTTGTCGCTTCATAGCAGCCCTTCACAAGCGCATTTATATTTTCCCTGCGCCAATCCTCTTTCTCTGCGCCTCCGCCGTATTCAAGATAACTTGCGCCATCATCAAACTCCGCATTATCCACAGGATAGGGATAAAAATAATCGTCAAAGATTATTCCGTCCACATCATAATTTGAAACGATCTCCCGAACTCCCTCTGCGATATATTCTCTGACAGCGGGGATTCCCGCATCAAAATAAAGCTTCCCGTCAGCATATTCAACCACCCAATGAGGATTTTTTCTTGCAATATGATCCTTTGCGAGAAGTGAGAGGTCGGTTTTGGGATATTTTTGGCTACCGTAGGTAACCCTTAAGGGATTTACCCATGCGTGAACTCTTATCTTTTCGCGCTTTGCAGCATTTATAAGATATTCAAGGCAATCAAAGTCTCCCTCGGGCATCCTTCCTTGTTTTCCCGAAACATATTCGGATGCGGGGAAAAGCGATGAAGAATAGAGTGCATCCGAGGCAGGTCTTACCTGAAAAAATATCGTGTTTATACCAAGAGAGGCACAGTTTTCCACGATCTCATCAAGCTCTGCTGCAAGAGCCTTCTTGCCAAGCCCCTGCTTTGAAGGGAAATTGATATTTCCGACGCTTGCGATCCAAATTCCTCTCATCTCGGAATCGGGATTCAGAAGCCCGATGGCGTTTTTGGCGATCTCCTCATATGGAAGCCTTGAAGGAACCTCCCTGTCCGCAAGAGGAATCACATCCCCCGAGCAGGATGACAAAAACATAATTGCCAATAAAATTATACAGCCTATTATCTTCCTTTTCTTCATTTTCGCCTCGCCGCCTTTCGTTACTTATTATACATTATAAGGCGTTTTTTGTCAAATATGTATTTTTCTGAATAAAAGATTTTTTGTATGTCAAAAATCCCCATAGAAACAAAAAAAGAGGTACAAAATAATGGAGAAAAAAGCATTTTCGGTTTTACTTATTGCAGTTTCCATAGCGCTTCTTCTGGGGCTGCTCCCAATTCACGGAGAAAGGGAGATATACGAGAGCGTTGTTCGGCTTCATGTTCTTGCAAATTCTGACAGCGACGAGGATCAGGCACTTAAGCTGAAGGTCAGAGACTCTGTCATAAAGTTTACGGATGAGCTTTTGTCGGATTGCGAGACGAGAGACGAGGCTGCGGTCTTGATGGGTGAAAATCTTGAAGGATTTGAGAAGGTCGCAAATTCTGTATTGCTTGAAAACGGCTCGGATCAAAGAGCAAAGGTCGTTTTCGGTGAGGAATATTATCCAACAAGAGTTTATGAGGACGCCGCATTCCCGTCGGGAAAATATCTTTCTCTTCAGATAAAGATAGGAAAAGCGGAGGGGAAAAATTGGTGGTGCGTGCTTTTTCCGCCGATCTGTCTCTCGGCAGCCTCAAAAAAGGATGAAAGCCTTGAAAATGGCTTCATCGCCGCCGGACTTACCGGAGAACAATACAGGATCATCACAGAAAGCAACACTGACGGGGGAAAATATGAAATACGGTTCAAAATTCTTGAAATTTTCGAGGAGATCATAAAACTATTCAAATAAAAACGATGTCGATGACGATCAACCGAATTTTTAAACAGCAATTTATCGGTGAGGGAGTTTCGCCTCTGCGGAGGCGACCGACGCCGCCGTCGGCTCGCGCGACCTTTTAAAAAAGGTCGATCAAAACTTCGAAAAAGGTAATTTTTATTGCTGATTATCTGTGTTTCTACGGAAATTTTACGGAAATTACATGTAGAAAAACTTAGCATCAATTTACTCTCGAGTCATTCTGAGCGTAGCGAAGAATCTACGAGCGCTAAAGGATGATAATCTCAAAGCAGTCACCCTGAGCGGAACGCAGTGAAGTCGAACCGCTTGCGGCAACGCCATCGGCGTTGGGGTATAGTTTCACCGTTTCCGACTGTTCGACAAATTACTGTTTGGTTTAATACCGAAGTGAAATTGAACGGTAAAATAAGGCTCCCCTGTTCTTAGGGGAGCTGGCACGGCGAAATAATATAAAGTAGAAAACAGATATTGTTCGCCGTGACTGAAGGGTGTAGCTCGCAAAGTAACTATTAAAAGCAAACAAATTACCTTACACCTCATAAGACCCTTCCGTCTTTTGCCTTGCGGCAAAATCCACCTCCCCTAATTTTGCTTTGCAAAATCAGTGGAGGCTAACGAATATCCTCATCTCCGTTTATTCACTCTTTCAACAGTTCGACAAATTACTGTTTGAAAAATTGGATAATAAATCCATCCTACATGAAACCGCTTTGTTGTGCAATATTTTAGACAAAGAGAACTCTGCCGAAAGCTCGGCAGAGTTCTCTTTTTTTATAAAGTTTCTGATATTTTATTTTGCTCTTACTGCTTCAAAATATTTCGGGAGAGTATCTCTGTCGATAAATGTGCCGCCTGCCATCATTTCCTCGCCATAGCCCCACCAATCAATTGAATCCTGTGCTGTCCATGTGAGAATATAAGCAAGCTTATAACCATCCGAGAACATCTGCTTGACCGTATTTTCAAAATCAAGACAGCTAAAGGTTCTCTTCTGAATGTCTCTTTCGTCACACTGAATATCTCCGCCGATACCAAACTCGCAGATATTTGTGATCTTTTCGGTGTTCATAAGCTTAGCATAGCTTCTGCCCGAGCCGTCGATCTCGTATGCGCCGTCGGTATACCAGTCGAGACCTACAATGTCTACATAGTCATCTCCGGGATATGTGTACATAACATCAATAAATCCGTTTGCGTTATTGGGAGAATATACCCAGACAATATCGTCAAGTCCCATCTTCTCATAATATTCGTACATATAGATCCACAGATCCGAGAAATAGGAAGCATCAATAGTCTTTCCGTTAACGCTTACACCCCACCAGAACCAGTTTGCGTTCATCTCGTGGAACGGTCTCCAGGTAACGGGAATGCCGAGATCGTCAAAGAGCTTGATGTATTCGCCTTCGATCTGAAGTGCTTTCTTGAAGGTCTCATTGAGTGCTGTTCCCTCAGTTACAACTTCAGCCCAAGCCTCTGCACCGTCGAGAGCACTGCGGAACACCTGATTTTCGGGATCCCATATTTCGGTAGGCATTGCCATATGGGTATGGAGCTGAATTATACCGCCCTGTGCGGCATAGTCAACGAATTCGCAGAATACTTGGCTCTTTATATAATCGGGGCACTGCTCGCCTGTGAGCTTAAGTCCGTAGCCGCCAATGTCAACGCCGATGATTCCGGGATATTTTCCCGAAGCCTTATAGAAACGCTTCAAAACATCGGAAGGAGTTCCGATCTCACTATAAGAATTGACCTGCTCACCGAGAATTACGGTTTCTTCATTATATACCGTCTCAAGGACTGCCATAAGCTCATCCTTTGTATAGAATGTGGGCATTTCAAGCTCGCCTTCAACGCTGCCCTTGATATTTACATTCTTTTCGCCCTTTTTCGCGAAATACTCGGGAAACTCGGTGCAGGATTTATAAGAACCCGAAACATAAAGGTTTCCGTCCTTTACCTCAGCCTTAAAGGGTGCATAATCAAGGCTGGTAGGCTCGAGAATGATATAATTCTGTCCCGCCTCCATCTCCTTTGCCACCTCAACGGTCTGACCTGTATATTCATCAAAGATCTTCTGGGCAAGAAGTGCGGAAGCATCGGGATTTATTGAATAGATCTTATATTCGGAAGCGTCCTTATCTTCAATTTTGATCAGATTGAGCTTGAAATTATGAACATAAACAAGCCCGTCACCCTCGGGAACAACCACCATGTTTTTATACATGAAGTTGTCGCAGAATTCGTCAATTGCAGTCTTTATCGCCGCATTTGAGCCGCCGGCGATGACGATCTTTGTACCGTCAAGCTTTATCACATAATCATTAAGTCCAAGTCCCTTCATGGCATTTTTGCTCTCGGGACGGTTAGTGTTGCCTATAAGGATCTCATACTTGCTCTTTGAGCCGTAATCTGTACCGATCTTAAGCTGAGAGCCGCAAAAATCACTGATAGTCTTGCGAAATTCGGTGGCAATATCCTTTATTTCATTCTCCGATGTGTCCGAGCGGACAACGGTATATTCACCGATATTTTCAATATATGTAGCGTGAATGACCTGTCTGCCGAGAGGATCACGGTATATAACAGTAGTTTCTTTGAAATCAGAAGAACCGCAGGAAACGATTGTCAAAGCAAAAATCAAAAGAAGAAGTGCGATTATAAATTTTTTCATGATTTTTTCTCCTTTCTTTTCTTTGCCACGATGATAACGACAACTGCCGCAGCTACTGCTACCGCTGCCGCTGCTGCGATTATTATGATGAGAGTTATATTCATCTCGCTCTCGCCACGAACGATGGTTTCAACGATCTCTGTTTCATATGCAACGCTCTCCTGAGCATAGCCCTCGGGAGGATTGCTGATGACGATGCAATATTTTGTAGGCTCGGTTTCGGCAGGTTCGGTTTCCTCGTCCTTATCCTTATCCTTGTCTCGCTCCGCTCTTTCCTTTTCGTCCTGGTTCATTTCGGGAGGAGTTGCAAGCTTGCCTGCGGGTGTCTCTACCGAAGCGTCCTTAAATTCAACTCCGAGAGTTGTTGCAAATGCCTCTGCATTTGTGCCGGGTGTACCGTAGACCGCCGCAATATTCATGCAGTCCTCAAAAACAGATGTACCGATCTCGTTTGAAGTCTCACCGATGATGGGATTCACAACAAGATAGTTATATGCAAAGGTCCAAGCCTCAAGATTCGGAACCGTGCGAAGGTCAAATGTGCCGAGGATCGGCTCATTTCCCGTCACATAAATGCTTCTGAGGCTATAGCACTTCTCAAAAGCACCTGCGCCGATCTCAATGGGATTGCCCGAAAGCTCGATCTCCTGCAGGTTCACGCACTGACAGAAGATGTACTTTCCGATATATGTGATCTTTGGTCCGACAACGACCTTTTTGATGTCTTTTCTATAGGAGAACCATGGCTGCTTCTTTGAACCGCCGCCATAATAGTTTACGATATCGTTGAGTGCGCCCTCACCGAGAAGCGTGAGAGTTCCCGTTTCCTCATCGAAGGATGCGATTGCCTTGCTTCCGCAGGCGACGGATTCGGGATTGATGTACATATAATGCTCATGGATTTCCTCGGGATTTTCCATGTTGATAACGTTAAAGAAGTTATCCTTTGCAAAGGTTATCATTGCCTCGTCAACCTTTGCAACAATATTCTTACATCCAAGGAAAGCAAGAGGATTTATCTTGTCAGCCGTTACCTTTGCATTGAGCTTTACAGTTTCGATGGAGGTATTTTTGATGATGCCCGCATCGCATTGGCTGATCTTCGAAAGATCAGCAACGCCTTCGACAAGGTCTTTACCCAAAATACAAATGGAGGAAAGCGACTTACAGTTATTGAATGCATTGTTATCTATCTGCTGGATATTTCCACCGTACTGAACTGTTTTGAGCGCCGAGAAACCTTCAAATGCTCTGTTTGATATCTTGTGGATACCCGTGCCGATGATGATATGCTCAACCTCAAATTTATATTCGGAATATTTTTTACCGCCAACAGAAGCCGAAGTCTGGTTACCTGTTTCGTTATAGCCCGAGCCGTTATTTGTGAATACCAAGGTCTTTGAATCCTTGAAATATGCCCAATATGTATTTACGATTCTTGAACCGTTATACATATGCTCAAGAAGGTCGGATGCATCAGCTTCCTCGCGGGGATACTGTGCAATGATCTCGGCAGGGTCCTTTTCAATGACTCTTGTTCCCTTTATGAGGACCTCACCTGTTTCGATATCGACAAATTCGTATCCGCCATTCTCTGCAAACGTCTCGGCTGTTGAGCCTTTGTAGCCTACGATGGTGAAGAACTGAACGCAATTATCAAATGCTGTGTCGGAGATCTTCATATTGGGGTTATTGACGGTTATCTTTTTGAGGGAACCGTTTCCGTGGAAGGCTTTACCGCTGACGCTTGTGATGTTAGCGGGGAAATTGACCTCTCTGAACTTATTTCCCTTGAAGCACTCTGTGGGAATATCCTTGATATTCTCGCCCAGGATTACCTCTGTAAATTTATCGCCGTCAAAGCAATATGATCCGAGAGTTTTCAGATATGTAAGGTCGCACAGACCTGCCTTGTATTCTGTTCCCGTGACCATAAAGGTATTAAAGGAAGCGTTACACTCAAAGGAAGCATATCCGATGGTGACAAAATCCTTTGAAACCTCGACGGTCTTGATAGAGGAAATTACCATGTAGACACCGCCGTCAACACCTGTGATGCCCTCTTTGAAAATCATTTTATGGATTTTTCCGTCATAATACCAAGGAATCTCCTTGTTGTTTCCATAGCCGACCTTCTTGCCCTCTGCCGAATAGCCGGTAACGACGGTGGCCGGCACCTTGTCTGTAGCGGAAGCATCTATCTCGAAGGTACAGATGTTCTGACCCTCGCTGTCCTGTGTGACAGTCCATTTTATATTGGTTTCCTGATTCTTTGAGTTATAAACATAACCCTCGGACGGAGGCGGTGCAGCTTCTTCCTCTGTTGCATTTCCGATAACTGCAAATGCAAAGAGAACAAAAACGAACACCAAAACCAATGCAAGCTTTTTTGTAAAATTCATCTTGTTTCTTCCTTTCCGAATATTTGTTTGAGCTTTTGGGGCTAATTCCCCGAAAAAAGGGAACTTTGCACTATTATACAGTATAGCATACATACTTTTTTTTCGCAATGGAATTTTAAGAAATTTTTGTAAAATAGGGAAGGATTTTCGGTTGGGCAGTGTCAATTTTGCAATAAATCATCCCCCAAAAAAGCAAATTATCTGTTTTTTGAAAAATATTTATCGTTTTTCGATAAAAATATATTGACAAATGGAAAAATATGTGCTATAATCATGTCAAATCATAAGAAAAGGAGATTTTTTCCATGAACACAAAAAGAAAAAATATTTCTGTAAAAATTTCACTTGTCATTGCCATTCTTGTGCTTGCGGCACTTGTGGTTTTCGCCTTTGTTCTGCCGAGACTTGTGGACTATTATACAAGTCTGCGGGGCAGATCGGAGTTTCTCACGCAAAACGACAAGATAGCTGTGACTATCATGCTTTATCTGATCCTAATTCCCGCATTCGGTGCAGATATTTCGCTGATATCCCTTCTCGGAATTGTCAATAAGGGCAATGTTTTCACCCTGCCCTCTGTTAAGCTTCTGCGATTTATATCATATTGCTGCTTTGCAGAGGTCCTGCTTTTTTGTGCCATTTCAAAATATTTCATCCTCGGACTTGTCATCGCTTTTGCGGCGCTTTTCCTCGGAATCGTTCTTCGGGTTGTGAAAAATGTCATCGAGGAAGCGGTCACAATTAAGGAAGAAAATGATTTTACCGTTTGATTTGAGGTGATATAATGATAATTGTTAATCTTGATGTTATGATGGCGAAGCGCAAGATCTCCCTCGGAGAGCTTGCCGCAGAGGTTGGAATCACCCCTGTGAATCTTTCGATTCTAAAAACAGGAAAGGCAAAGGCGATAAGATTTTCAACGCTTGACGCCATCTGCCGCGCCCTTGATTGCCAGCCCTCGGATATTCTTGAATACAAAGAAGGAGAAAACTATGATGAATAATAAGAAGAAAAGATCTTTTGCCTTGATTTTGTGCCTTGCTCTTTGTCTTTCCTCATGTGCGATGGGCGGTGAAAACAGTAGGCTCGGTATTCATGTTTATATAGGAGCAGAAAAGATTCAGTCCATCGAAATTGATTTTTTGAAGAATGATAATGTCGTCAGCACAACAGGCTGCTCGAATGCCGACAACACGCCAATGAAGAAAGGTCAGATGTTCGGTTTTGACAAGCCGGATTACGGAAAAAGTGACATTTCTCTGCAAATAAACATAAAAACCGTCAGCGGAGAAGAATTTGAAAATGAAAAAACAAAAATAACCCTCCCCGGAGGATTTGAAAAATATGAGCTTGAAGTCTTTACGGATGCTGCGGGCGAATACGCCATAAGGCCGATCTCAAATGAAAGGAAGGATGCAGATGGATAATAATTTCAATGCGTTTGGGCAAATTCAGGAGCCTCAAAGCCAAAAAAGAGAATATTCAAGGCTCGATGCAGTAATCGCACTTCTGCTTTTCCCCCTTTGCTATTTTATCGCAGACCTTGATATTTTTTCCTCTCTCGGTAGGATCGCAGCATTTACATTGCTTTTTTCGATCACGCTTATTTATATGAAAAAAAGCGGAGTGAATATTTTGCAAAGCAAATGCTCACTTGCGCTCGGTATCTCTCTTCTTTTGCTGAATTTCGGAATATTTTTCACGGCAAATACGGCAATAAGACTGACGGTGCTTCTCATATCTTTTTTCGCTTTTCCTTATTTTGTTTTTGCCATATCGGGAAATTCCTCGGAAAAATATCCATCCTCACTTTTCCCTCTTGAGCTTATAAAGGCTCTTTTCGTGATGCCCTTCGGCTCTCTCGGAAGCAGCCTTGAAGCGATCTCTCAAAACAAAAAAAGCGGAAAGATCGGAAAAGGTATACTGATGGTGCTTCTCGGTCTTGGAATTGCACTCATTCCTTGCCTTATCGTCATTTTCCTGCTTTCCTATGACGAGGGTTTCAACGCTATGCTCGATAATATCCTTGATTTCGGCTTTTTCGATCTGCCACTTGTCATTAAAAATATCATTTTGGCATTCCCTCTTGCTCTCCTTCTTTTCGGAATGCTTTATTCGGGAAAGAGCCGCCGATTTGCGGACATTTTAAACGAGGAAAAATGCAAGAGGGCAAATGATGTCATGGGTTTTGCACCGACACTTCTCTGCGTTTCCGCTGTCATTCCCTTTATTCTCATATATCTGCTGTTTTTCGTCTCGCAGCTTGATTATTATCTCTCTGCATTCAGCGGAAAGCTCCCCGAGGGAATGACTTATTCTTCCTATGCAAAAAACGGCTTCTTCCAGCTTTGTGCGGTGGCTGTGATAAATTTTCTGATCATAATCTGCATAAGCATTTTCGGCAAGAAAAAGGACGGAGAAGCGCCTCTTGCTCTGAGGATCGTTAATTCGGTTTTTTCTGTTGCCACACTTGTTCTCATCGCAACGGCATTTTCAAAAATGGTCATTTATATTGAAGCTTACGGGCTTACTCTTCTCCGTGTTTTGCCAAGCGCATTCATGGTCTTTCTTGCCATTGTTTTCGTGACGGTGCTGATAAAACAGTTTGTGAAGAAGACAAATGTTGTGATCGTTTCTCTGATATCCGCCATTCTTATTTGCGGTATCCTTGCCTTTGCGGATGTTGACGGCGTTATTGCAAAATACAATACAGACCGATATCTTGCAGGCGAGCTTGAGCATTTTGAGATCGGAATGCTATCAGATCTTGGTGACATGGGCATAGTTCAGCTTGACAGAATCACAAGAGAATCTCCCGATATTGACATCCGTTTCAAAGCAGAAAAGCACCTCGACGAAGCGATACTCTATAGATCGGATGATATGGGAATATCGCTCCCGGCTATCAGGGCAGAAAAGATAATCGAGGCACGAAAACAGTAATTTGTCGAACTGTCGGAGACGGTGAAATTATACCCCAATGCTGTCGCATTGCCCTACGGGTTCGACTCCACTGCGTTCCGCTCAGGGTGACTGCTGTGAGATTATCATCCTTTAGCGCACGTAGATTCTTCGCTACGCTCAGAATGACTCGAGAGTAAATTGATGCTAAGTTTTTCAACATGAAATTTCTGTAAAATTTCCGCAGGAACACAGATAAACAGCAATAAAAATAACCTTTTTCGAAGTTTTGATCGACCTTTTTTAAAAGGTCGCGCGAGCCGACGGCGGCGTCGGTCGCCTCCGCAGAGGCGAAACTCCTTCACCGACAAATTCCTGTTTATAGTTTTATAATATTTTCCTAAAACAATCCCAAGGCGTTCAAATGAATGCCTTGGGATTGTTTTTTAGCCTTTACTATCAGCTCTCTTTATGAAGTCGTCCTGCAAAACTCGGTCGAGAGAAACGAATCTTGCATTCCAGCCGCAGAGCCGAACCTGTAGATTTTCATAATTTTCGGGATTTTTCTGCGCATCACGGAGCATCTCCGCATCAAGAACATTATAATGAACCGCAAATCCGCCCAACTTATTATATGTTTCAATGGTCGCCACCATTGCGGAAAGTCCTTCGTCACCCTTTACCGAACTTATGTGAAAATCAAGGTCAAGAACGCTTCCGTTGGGTGCAAAATCATTCCCGAGAGCACAAACCGATGCGATATTTCCCGTTGCACCGTTTCTGTCAGAGCCGAGAGAAGCTCCCGTATTCAGCGAAATAAGCTCTCCGCACCTTCTGCCATCAGCACTTGCTGCAGTTTTGCTTCCGTATTCGATACGCCAGTTGATAGAAAATGTTCCGAAACGGTAGATTCCACCCTTTGCATTCGGCTTGCCCGTTATGGCATCATCGAGGATCTCATAGATCCTCGCTCCAATTTCGTCCGCCTCGCTGTCTCCCATACCGTATTTGGGGTATTTGTTCTTCACCATCAGGCGAAGCTCCTCATTTCCCTCCCAATTATTTTTGAGAATATCACAAAGTGCGGAAAGAGTCAATATTTTATCCTCATAAACGAGCTTTTTGATCGAAACAAGAGAATCAACCGCAGTTGCAAGCCCCAGAGCATTAAGCGATGTGTTGCAATATTTTGCCGAGCCATGGCAATAGATATCTCCGCCTTTGGTGAGACAGGAAAGATAGGTTGAAGAAAAAATGGGAGAGCTATGTACATGGGGATATATTTTTTCATGGGCATCGACGATCTTCCTTGCCGATTCCGCAAAATGACGGAGATTTGCACCGAATTTTGCAAAAAACTCTTCAAAAGTCTTCGGTTCGCTATAGTCATTTATTCCGACTAAATTACCTCCGCTAAGCTCATAACCGTCAAAGAGCGTTGCCTCAAGAGCCTTGACAATATTGAGTTTTCCTCCGCATGAGCAAGCGACCTCATCCACCGCACCGCATTCGTAGCAGCCAACGACCGAATAATTCTCAACATCGCTGCCCTCTGCGCCCACATGAAGAAGAGATCTTTTAACTGTTTCATTGCAAAGGAAAACAATGCTGTTCGCACCGCTCCTTATCGCCTCAAATGCTTTTTTCACAAGCTCTCGGGGCGTTTTTTCGCTATAAAGGAAATGTATCTTAACATAGGGCGGCTTCAGAGCACTATAGCATTCAAGGAGAAGATATGAGAGCTTGTTTGCAGAGCTTTTTCCATCGCTTTCACCGCAGATGGCAAAGGGAATATTGGCGGGTACTTTATAGGAATTTACGGCAGAAATGAAATCGCAAATAAGAGCTTTTGCCTCGTCCTCCGTCATAATTTTCGTCGATATATCATGCTCATAATAGGGCAGAAGAAGGCTATCGAGCCTGCCGAGTGTGCGCACCATTGTCCCTTCCAGATGATAGATCACAAAATAAAATATGAAAATAAGCTGAATCGCCTCGAAAAGTGTTTCAGGCGCACGGCTTGAAAGCGCTTCAAGGGCATCCGAGCGCCTTTTTTTGCCGCATTTCGCCGCCTTTTCCGAGGCACGAAGCATAAAACGGCAAAGGGCATCATAGATCATGTCAACACCTTGGTAATATTCCGAAAGCTCCCGGTTTTCCTTATGCTTTTCTGCATATTCAGCGGCTCTGCTTCTAAGCCCCACAGCCCCAAGAGAAAGGATCGCTTCAAAATCGGGTGCAACATGACCGAAATCAACATCACCGTCATAGCAGGAAGACTCAACTGCGCCTCTATACTGCGCAAGCTCTCCGCCTTCCGCCCAAAGCATATTTCGTTTTGTCGAAATTCTCGCCCACATACTGTCCATATGACTTGAGGGCAGATCCTTTCCAAGATAAAATTCAAGATCCTCTTCAATCTCAATTTCGGAACAAAGCAAAATCTCGCTTATCTGCTTTGCATCCTCGGCAATTATTTTTCTTCTTTCGATGTCAGTCATACCCGCACCTCGCCTTCCGATTTGATGATAACACACAGCCACTCT
Organism: Clostridia bacterium; assembly: GCA_017517035.1. Classification (GTDB taxonomy): domain Bacteria; phylum Bacillota; class Clostridia; order Oscillospirales; family CAG-272; genus SIG710. Next base: position 10,587 of record JAFXAN010000022.1, on the reverse strand, counting down.
TTTGTAAAGTGAGAAAAACAAATAATTATACTTTTCGAAACTGTTTTTTCAAAATATCTGTACAAAATTTCTTTTTTGTGTTAAAATATAGCCAAGAAAAGCATTTTTCGGAGGAAAAAGCCTATGCTTGATATTGCAAAAAACGAATTATACATCTCATGTCTTCGTCATGTTATAAAATCCCAAACCGGAAGAAAGTATTCGTCGGTTGATGGCAGATGGAGCGACGGTTTTGTCTTTGTTCTTTCGGGGGAATGTCACTATAGCTTTTCGGATGGGCATTCATTTACCGCCCGTGCAGGCGATCTTATCTATCTTGCAAAGGATTCTTCCTATAAAAAGGAGCTTATCACCGAGCCTTTTCTTCATATACATACCGATTTTGATTTTATTAGCAATGAAGAAAGAAAAAGCGCAAATGTCAGCCTTAAAAATCCACCCGAGACCGAAGCTCTTTTCAGAAGGCTCATGAAAAAGATAACATCCTCCGAGCCTAGTGCAAAGGCGGACTGCATCTCCCTGCTTTATTCCATCTATGGGAATTTTATTGCCGCTTCTTTTCCCACATATCTTTCCTCGGGATCAAAAAATGCCGTTTCAAAAGCAAAAGAATTAATATATGAAAGGCTTTCAAATCCACTGCTTTCCGTAAAGTCTCTTGCAGAAGATATGAGTATCAGCGAGGTACATCTGAGAAAGATCTTTAAAGCCTCAGAGGGGATCTCCCCATCTAAATTCATAGTTCTTGCAAGACTTGAGAGAGCAAAAATACTTTTCAGCTTGGAGGATATTTCTCTTGATGAAATTGCATATCAGTGCGGATTTTCCTCCCTTCAGTATTTTTGCAGAGTTTTCAAAGAAAAAACAGGCATGACACCCTCGGAATATAGAAAAAAATATATAAAAATCGGAAAAATCCGTTAAATTGTTGACAATGTCTTTTGTGCGTTGTATAATATCATTATAATCAAAATCAAGGAGATCTCATCATGAATACAATTAAATTTGATAAGAAAAATGTTAAGATGGTCGCTCACAGAGGCGTAAGCGGAATTGAGCGTGAAAACACAAATGCAGCATTTGTTGCCGCAGGAAACAGAAGCTATTTCGGAATCGAGACCGATATGCACATCACCGCCGACGGCAAATTCATCATAACTCACGATGCAAGCACAAAGCGTTGCTCGGGCATTGATGCAAATGTTGAGGAGCTTCCCTTTGATGCTGTCAGAGGCATCAGACTTACCGACAGAGGAATGAACGGCTTGACACGAAGCGACCTCACGCTTCCCTCTCTTGAGGAATATATCCGTATCTGCCATAGATATGAAAAGGTCAGCGTTCTTGAGCTGAAGACAAGCGGAACAACCGAACAGTATACCGAAATGATCGAGCTTATAAAGAGCAAGGGACATTTTGAGAACACTATCTTCATTGCCTTTGATAAGTGTAATTGTCTTATGGTAAAGGAGATCGCTCCCGAGGCAAAAGTTCAGTATCTTACAAGCAATTGGTCGGATGAATATCTCCCATGGATGAAGGAAAAGGGCATTGACCTTGATATTTACTATAAGGCCGTTACAAAAGAGCTTGTTGATTTGATACATGAGAACGGTCTTGAGATCAACTGCTGGACGGTTGACGATCCCGAGGATGGCGAAAGACTTGCCGAAATGGGAGTTGACTATATCACATCAAATATTCTTGAATAATAAAATGGACTGAGTCGCTTGACTCAGTCCAACTTTTATTCTACCACATTAACATAAACAGCATTGAAAAATGCTATAAAAGCAATTTGAACAATTATTTTTTATAGGTTTTTCTTTTTGGTTTTTCGTTTTTTCTGCCGTTATTATTCTTCTTGACCATGGGTCTTCCGTTTTTGCGAGTATCCTTTTTGCCTTGTGTGTTCTTACTATGCGAAGGGACACTGCTTCTTTGCGGCTTTATAAGACACTCCGCACCATATCCGATAAGATCCTCTCTGCCCGCCTTTTTAAGAGCTTCTTCAACAAGCGCACGGTTTTGCGGTCTTGAATACTGCAAAAGCGCCCTCTGAAGCTGCTTTTCGTGATAATCCGTCGGAACATAAACCCTCTTGCCGTCAAGGGGATTGATTCCCGTATAATACATGACAGTGGATGCAGTTCCGGGGGTCGGATAATAATCCTGAACCTGCTCCGGTGCATATCCGTCACGCTTAAGACATCTGGCAAGAGCAATTGCGTCCTCAAGGCGTGATCCCGGATGGCTCGACATGAGATACGGAACAAGATACTGCTCCTTTCCGAAGCTCTTTGTCAGCTCAAAATAACGGCGGCGGAATTTTTCGTAAACCTCAAAATTCGGCTTGCCCATTTTGGAGAGGACCTCGGAGGAGCAATGCTCGGGAGCAACCTTAAGCTGTCCGCTGACATTGTCTCGCACAAGCTTCTTGAAAAAGCTCTCATCCTTATCGCAAAGGACATAATCAAAGCGGATTCCCGAGCGGATGAAAACTTTTTTGATGCCCGGTACCGTTTCGACCTCTTCAATGAGCTTTATATATTCCGTGTGGTCTGCCTTCAGATTTTTGCAGGGAGTGGGTGCAAGACATTTTCTCTCGGCACAAACTCCGTGCTCGAGCTGCTTATCGCAGGCGGGGTATCGGAAATTTGCCGTCGGGCCTCCAACATCATGGATATATCCCTTGAAATCGGGAAGTCTTGTGATTATCTCCGCCTCGCGGACAACGCTTTCTATGCTTCTTGAACGCACCGTGCGTCCTTGATGGAATGCAAGAGCGCAAAAATTACAAGCTCCGAAGCATCCACGGTTGTGAGTTATTGAAAATTTGACCTCCGCAATCGCAGGCACGCCGCCATCTTTCTCATATGAAGGGTGATAATTGCGCATATAGGGGAGCGCATAAACTCTGTCAAGCTCCTCACGCTCAAGGGGCGGCATCGGCGGATTCTGCACCAGCATTTTTTCGTCATAGATCTCAACGATCGCCTTACCGTTTATTGCATCCTGATTTTTATACTGAACTCCGAACGCCTCGGCATATTTTTTCTTGTCTGTTTTCAGCTCGTTATAATCAAAGGTTGCCGCCACGGGATAATGGATCTTTTCATCCTTTTTTGAGAGATAAACAGTACCTCTCACATCCCTTATCTTCTTTATCGGCACGCCCTTTTCAAGAAGCGATGCGATTCGGAGCAGGATATTTTCACCCATTCCGTATGTGAGAAGGTCTGCTCTCGAATCCACGAGGATAGAACGGCGCACCTTGTCATCCCAATAATCATAATGCGCAAAACGGCGAAGGGACGCTTCAAGGCCGCCGATAATTATCGGAATATCTCCATATGCTTCCCTTATTCTGTTGCAATATACGATGGTGGCTCTATCGGGTCTTGCGCCCATCTTGCCGCCGGGAGAATAATAGTCGCTTGATCTCTTTTTCTTTGCGGCGGTATAGTGGGCAACCATCGAGTCGATATTTCCCGCAGTTACGAGAAATCCAAGACGGGGTCTGCCGAAAGTTTTGAAATCCTCGGCATTTTTGTAATTGGGCTGCGAGAGGATCGCAACTCTATAGCCCGCATCCTCCAGCACTCTCGATATGATGGACACGCCAAAGGACGGATGATCCACATAGGCATCGCCCGTTACATATACAAAATCAGGTGCATCCCATCCACGTGCAGCCATTTCGGCACGGTTTATTGGGAGAAACTCCATTCCCTCCTCGGGGAATGGCTTTTTTTCATTATTTTTCATATTTTATCCTTTAGGTTGTTTCAAACTGGCTGTTATAAAGGGTTGCATAGAATCCGCCCGAAGCGAGAAGATCATCGTGACTTCCCTTTTCGATAACATTTCCGTCCTTCATAACGAGAATTATATCCGCCTCTCTGATGGTTGAAAGTCTATGCGCCACGATAAAGCTGGTTCTGCCCTCCATCATAGTGGCAAAAGCCTTCTGAATGCGTGTTTCGGTACGGGTATCAATTGATGAGGTCGCCTCATCAAGAATGAGCATGGGCGGCAGACAAAGCATTACTCTCGCAATGCAGAGAAGCTGCTTTTGTCCCTGGGAAAGGCTTCCTCCGTCCTCTCCAAGCTCCGTATCATAACCATTCGGAAGTCGCTTAATAAAGCTGTGGGCGTGAGCCGCCTTTGCAGCTTCAATAATTTCCTCGTCCGTTGCCTCCGGCTTGCCCATTTTTATATTGTCACGCACAGTTCCTGCGGCAAGCCATGTGTCCTGGAGCACCATTCCGACGCTTGAACGCAGATCATGTCTTGTCATGTCTCTTGTTTCAACTCCGTCAAGGAAGATCTTACCCTCTCTCACATCATAAAAACGCATGAGAAGATTGATAACGGTGGTCTTTCCGCAGCCCGTTGGGCCAACAATGGCAATTCTCTGTCCCGGCTTTACATCAAGGGACAAATTTTCAATAAGCTTCTGCTCGGGTGTATAAGAGAATGAAACATTCTCGAGCCTTACAGCGCCCTTCACATCGTTCAGAGCAACCGCATCCTCCTTATCGGGCGTTTGTGGCTTTTCCGCAATGAAATCGAAGATCCTGCCGGCGCAGGCAAGTGAATTTTGAAGCTCCGTGATAACTCCCGATATCTCGTTAAATGGCTTAGTATACTGATTTGCATAGCTGAGAAAAACCGAAAGCGTTCCCACGGACATACTTCCGAGAATACCGATCCTGCCTATGACGGAAAGCGCTCCGAAGCATCCAACCGCCGCATAAACAACGCTGTTTACAAATCTCGTTGAGGGATTTACAAGCGACGAGAAGAATGTTGCCTTCAGCGAGCATTTCACAAGCCTTTCGTCGATCTCGCAGTATTTTTCCATGATCTCATCTTCTCTGCCAAAGGCTTTCACGACCTTCTGCTGACCGATCGCCTCGTCGATAAGCGAGGTCTGCTCGCCTCTCGTTTCGCTTTGAAGCTTGAACATATCATATGTGTGCTTTGACACATATCTTGCAACGAAAAGTGAAAGGGGCGTCAGCACCACAACGATAAGTGCGATGATGGGGCTGAGATAAAACATAAATATCAGTGTTCCGAGAATGGTGAGAACTCCCGTAAAGAGCTGGGTAAAGCCGAGAAGAAGTCCGTCGGCAAAGGTATCGACATCGCTGACGATGCGGCTGACGATATCTCCGAATGGATGAGAATCAATATAGGAGACAGGAAGCAGCTGAAGCTTTTTGAAGGCTTCACGGCGCACATCTCTTATGACTTCAAATGTGATCTTATTATTTATCGTGCTGATAATCCATGTCAGAACTGCTGTTACCACAACGGCAATACCGCCACGGAAAAGAAGGGGAACAAGAGCTTCAAAATCAACATTTCCCGCCTCTATTATAAGGTCGATGGCTTGTCCTATAAGGATTGGCAGATAAAGGGTGAGAAAAACGCTTGCGCCGGAAAGGATTATCGAAAGAATGGTGAGAAAAGCATATGGCTTTAAAAATCCCAGAACACGGCGAAGCACCGATTTTGAAGTTTTTGTCTTTTTTACATTCCTTTTCATGCCTGCTCGCCCTCCCTTCTGAACTGAGATTCATGTATCTCACGGTAAACGGGGCAGTCTCGGAGAAGCGATTCATGGTCTCCGATCCCCACCTGAACACCGTCATCGAGAACGATTATCTTATCCGCATTTTTAATGGAGGAGGTTCTCTGCGAAACTATAAAGACCGTGGGGTCATACTTTAGCGCACCGATGGCACGTCGAAGTGCGGAATCGGTTGCAAAATCAAGGGCGCTGGAGCTATCGTCAAGGATAAGCACATCGGGGCGGCGCACCAAGGCTCTTGCAATTGTGAGTCTCTGCCTTTGACCTCCCGAAAAATTTCTTCCGTTCTGCTCGACAATTTCATCAAGCCCATCCTTTTTGCCAAAAACAAAATCCGAGCTTTGGGATGCTTCAAGTGCCTCTTTTATTTCCTCATCCGTAGCACTTTCATTGCCCCAGAGAAGGTTTTCTCTGATCGTTCCTCTGAAAAGCACAGCCTTCTGGGGAACAACACCGATATGTGAACGGAGCGTTTCTATATCGAGATCTTTTATATTCTTTTCGTTTATAAGGATCTCGCCCTCGCTTGCGTCATAAAAGCGTGGAATAAGGTTTACAAGAGAGCTTTTTCCCGAGCCCGTTCCGCCAATGATGCCTATCGTTTCGCCTCTTTTTGCTGAAAAATCAATGCCCTCAAGGGAATTTTCCGAGGATGAAGCATAGCGAAGAGCAACATTTTTATATCTGATGCTCTCAATTTCCGAAAGCTTTTCGGCTCTCTCATCATTCTCCATTGAAGAGGTCATTTCAAAGACCTTTTCCATTCTGTGCTCGCAGGCAACGCTCTTTGTGATAGTGATAATGAGATTTGCAAATTTTACAAGCTCAACGAGTATCTGGGACATATAGTTATAAAGTGCGATAACAGCTCCTTGAGTAAGAATTCCGACTTCAACCCTTATAGCACCGACATATATCAGAATAAGTACCGCAAAATTTATCAGAACATAGGTAAGAGGATTCATGAGTGCGGAAATTCTGCCAACTCGCTCCTGCTCCTCCGCAAGCTCTTCGCTCTTTGCGTCAAAGCGGTTCTTTTCGTTATCCTCTCTGCAAAATGCTCTTATAACTCTCACTCCGCTGAGGTTTTCACGGGTGATGGAAAGAACTCCGTCAAGCCTTGCCTGCACCTTCTTATAAAGAGGAATGCAGATAAGCATGATCCCAAAAACCACCACCGAAAGAGCGGGAATGACCGCAGCAAAAGTGAGCGCACTTTTGACATCAATGGTAAACGCCATTATCATTGCGCCGAAAACGATAAAGGGAGAACGCATGAAAAGACGCAATGTGAGATTTATTCCGTTCTGTACCTGATTTGCATCACTTGTCATTCTTGTTATGAGAGTTGATGTGCCTGCGCTGTCAAGCTCGGTGAAGGAAAGGGACTGGATATGAGAAAGCATATCACGCTTCATGCCTGATGTGATCCCAACCGCTGCCTTTGCTGAAAAATACTGCGCAATGACGGTACTGGTAAGCCCCAGCACACCCAAAAGTATCAGAACGAATGACATCCCGACAATATAACCGCTTCTGCCCTCGCCTATTCCCACATCGATCATCTGCTTCATAACAAGCGGAACTCCAAGCTCAAAGCTTGCCTCAAAGAGCTTGAAAAGAGGGCCGCAGATGACTTCCTTTGTATATTTTTTTGAATGCTTTATAAGATGCTTCAATTTGAGAAGCTCCTTTCATTATTTATCATTATATTGTAACATAAAAACCTCATTTTGTACAGAGCTTTCACAAATTTTTCGGTCAAATGGTTGTTTTTCACCTTTGAAAAGAAAAAATCAGTTCTTTGTCCGCTTTATCTTTGGATAGATATTTACTGTTTATCGGTTCAAATAAAGAAGAAAGAGGCTGAATCAGCCTCTTTTCAGACTGTCGAAAAAGCTGTAATACCGCAAGTAGATAATAGCAAAAATAAAAAAGTTAAAAAAGAGAAAAAATTAAATTCAAAAAGAAGCACAAGGCAATCTAAAGGAAAGCCTTGTGCTTACTTGCTTTTTCCGTTCTTACACTCTGTCGTACCGAGTACGCCGACGAATGTAAGAACGAAAAATATTCCTACCTTTTTCGAAGTCTGCCAGCGTGTCGAGACTTTCTCGACACACTGAAAGGCACTTGCTTGAACAAGTGCCTTTTTGGCGTTTACAGAATAAAATTGAAACTCGTTTGGAAAATTTTACCCGATCGGTACCGGCACGTCATATACAAAAAGAAGCTTCTCGCCGTCTTTTTTGTATTTGTGCCAATGCCCGGCATACCACATCTTGTAATCGACATTTTCGTTTATGTAATCACAAAGCTTGCGAAGTCCGGTTGTTTCCGTCGTATCAATCCCCTGCTCACACTTATGTGTCAAAATGTAGTCAACCTTGTTGCCATACGCCTTAAGACTAGTATAAGCGCAGGCAAGCTGCTCCTCGGTAGGTTCCTCCTGTGGCCACCAAAGCCCCATCGGCTTCCACTTTTCGCTGCTTTTACACCCACCGAAAGCGAAAAAACTTTTGCCATCTATTTCGTATATGTATCCGCGCTGAAGCCAAACGACGTTCTCACTTAAAATTCGCACAGGTGCGCCATAGCGCTCTCCTATTGGGAATGTTTCAAGAAAATCAAAATTCTCGTGATTGCCGTCAATAAAGGCAATTTTCTTTTTTGCGGAAAGAATCATATCATCAAATGCACGGTTTTCCTCTGTATCGCGGAATTTGAGTCCAAGGTCCCCGAGGATTATGAGAAGGTCGGAGTCACCCGCTTCCTCAAGATATTTAGTAAGCGCTCCACTGCACTCACCGCCATGCGGATCACTGAGACAGTATATCATTTACTGTACCCCTTACTATATTGATCTTTCTTTCCTTTACAAGCCTAATAAAATCAGATGCTGTCTTTATTTCCTCCTCGGTCTCGATTCCCGAGCACGCAACATCCTCGTCTCTATGGGCGTCCGATCCTGCTGTAACGGGCAGATCGTATTTTTCAGCAAGAACCTTTGAAAACTCACTGTAGTCCTCGTGCCGAGGATTTGAATTGTATATTTCGATTGCATCAACAAGCTCGGGAGTAGCGCTTCGGCTGCCGTCTCTGTAAGGATGTGCATGTACAATAAAAATTCCCGCAGCGCGCGCTATGGGCAGAAATTCTCCGGCTGACATCTTATGAAGATTTGGATACGCATCAAGAAATTCCTTCGTTATTCCGTATGCGAGATAATGATTATTTGAGTCTGTAAAACAAATTTCAGCGGCAGGAAGCACATTAACTCCAAGCTTTTCGCCCTCATGCTTTGCCTTGTAATAGCCGGAGAGAAAAATCGCCATTTTTTCGTTCCACGGAATATCTCCGAGCACGTCTAAAAAATTGGACTGGAAGTGGTCGGAAACAAAAACCGTCGAATATCCTGCCTCTTTATAAAGTTTTATCATATCTATTGCGCCCTTATGAGAGCAGGCACTTACCTCTCTTGTATGCATATGCGTTTCTGTTTTGAACATTTTCCTTCTCCCTTGACTGTACTCTGTATTATGTTACATTGTATCATAAAATCAATGCAAAGTCAACAAAAAAAGGACGAAAATTGTTAAGATTTCACAAATTTTCTCTCAAACAAAGCTGAATTACTATGTTACCTCGGTTTAATTCAAGCTCCTGCAATGCAAAAAGGCTTATCCGACCTGCGGTCGGATAAGCCTTTTTTTATTTTATGATATAAAATTCTCATAAAAGCAGCTTTGGTAGCCATGCTCGGACAAAAACGAAAATGTCGAGCGGAGCTTTTCTTCAAATTCAGGTTGATAATTTATATAATCACTATAGAAATATTGCTCATGAATCATCACACGAATGCTGCTTCGTTGGCTCATGCCCATCAATTGTTCGAGGATCTCCTCTGCCGAAAAAAGATTTAAGATAATATCAATTGAAGCAAAAGAGGTTTTACCTATCTTAAGGATCTCTCCGCTGCGAATGATTTCTGCCTTGCTTTCCTCGATACCATATGAGGTGCGAGGTTTTTGGGCGTTGCCGAACAAGCCTAACAACCCAAAAACACAATTATCCTCCATTGCCCTAAGCCCCTCTTCGGTCAATAAGCAATAATGAATCGTTGTTGTGCTTGCCAGTGCTGAAGGCGAAGCAAAACGCTTGATCTGCTCGTGTACTTTTCTGCAAGCCTCATAGACCTTGCCATAGTCGGAGCTTTCATAAGGCTTGACATCTTCTATCTCCGAGTGAAAAGAAAGCTTGAGCCAATCAGAATTCTCTTTCCATTCCTCATAATAGGCTTCGCTCATTTGAGAAAGATCGAAATTTTCCATGCTGTAAAACAAATTAAGCTGCACCTTCAATCCAAATTCTTCATGAAGACGCCGATACATACCGAGATACGGATGATCAAATATACTTTGATAGTGATTCTCGGTTATTTCCTTTAAAAAACGAATATTATCATCCACGGTAAAACAAAAGTTTTTGATAAGACCACACCTCTTTTAATACGGATTTGTCGGAAACATCTTATAGGTATCAAGCTTTTTCGGCGCATGACCGATAGCATCAACGCCATTATATCAAAATAGCTATATTATGTCAAGAGGTTTAATAAAATTGCTGTTCATAACAAAGTCAAGATTTGGTTATGCTATGCTTATAAAACCAATGTTCGTGTATCGAAAAAAAGGTTCAGCGGCAAAAAATGGGTGATTTTCCCTCAAAAAACACGAAAAGACCACGAAATCAAAGGCTTTTGTGTTAGGTTGCAAAATATAACCGTCCGTTTGCGCCTTTTTTCGGCTTTGCCGAAAGTGGAGTGCTTTGTCGCAATGAAGAAAGATGGCAAAACAAAAGACCACCGATTGGTGGTCTTCTGTTTTGAGTTCACCCAACAATTTTGAACCTTGCCCTTTTACCAATATAAAAACGGCATTGCAACTCCTGGGCTTCAGGTTTATTCACCAAATATCAGGACACTTTCA
>JAFXAN010000021.1 GCA_017517035.1 Clostridia bacterium | reverse complement strand
TGCCGACCTTTGATGACGGTACACCGAAGCTAACCAAGGTAGAGATTATTTGTAAGGAGTCTCGTTTCGAGACACTGAAAGCTGCGATGATGGATATCGGTATTACCGGTATGACTGTTTCACATGTTCTTGGATGCGGCGTACAGAAAGGTAAACCGGAGTATTACCGTGGCGTTCAGGTTGAAGCAAACCTGCTCCCAAAAATTCAGGTAGATATCGTAGTAAGCAAAGTACCTGTCCGCAGTGTCATTGATACGGCGAAAAAGGTTCTTTATACCGGACATATCGGCGACGGCAAGATCTTCGTTTACGATGTTGAGAATGTTGTAAAGGTTCGTACCGGTGAAGAGGGCTACGACGCCCTTCAGGATGTTGAGTAGGTGATGATATATGAAATATATGATTGAACTTACCACCGCAAACGATATACAGGAATTTACAAAGATTGTTCAGGGTGTTGATGTGGATGTTCGGTTGGAAGGAAAAGATGAAAACGGAAATCATTGGGAACTTTCGGCAAAATCTATGTTGTGCGTGTTGTTGCTTGGCGGCCACATACAGCGCAGACATGGAATCTCCCAAAACATAGATTGGAATACAATTTATTGTAAATGTGAGAAAGATATTTACCCTTTGATACAAAAGTTCATAAAAGAATAAATTCTAAATATAAAAGGAACTTACTGTTATGAAAATAATAAAAGAAAATGATTTCGCTCCACAGATTGATTTCAAGGAGCAAACTCCGGATGTTTTGCTTAAAACTGAAAAGCCGGATCCTCTTTACGAAAAGGCTTTCCTATCCAGAGAGGACAAGAGCAAAACGGAATATGCTCAAAATACGACAACCTGGGACTAAGGCTAAAACTGAATATCTCAAAAGCGTTAGAGAAAAGAGAAGTAATGCAGATCACTCGCCCATAGCGAGTACGGGACGGTGGAAGCCGTATGGCGAGCCTGCACGAATAACACTTTTCAAGCTGCAATCCGAAAAGAGGAAATCTTAGTAGGTGCGCCGTACTGTCACACGTCAGATGACAGGGCCTTGTCTGAGGCTCAAAAAATGAGAACAAATACAGGTGGCACCGCGAGTACAGCAATCGCCCTGTAGGATGCTGAAACATCTGGAAACGGATGTTTTATATCGTTACGGGCAAATGCACAGAAGCGGTCCGCCTTTTTGCCGCTTTCAGACACACGTGACGATTGAAACACAGCACAGAGTTATAATTCTCAAAAGCAGGAGGAAATGCTTAATGAAAAGGACAGAATATTGTGGACTGATTCGCCCGAATCATATCGGTACCGAGCAAGTGTGTTCGGGATGGGTAATCACCAAACGTGACATGGGCGGTGTAATCTTCTTAGACCTTCGTGACCGTGAAGGTGTTTTACAGGTCGTTATTGATGCCGCAAAAGTCAGCGCAGAGGAATTCAACCTAACCGAAAGATTGCGAATGCAGTCAGTCATTTGTGTACAGGGAGAGATTAGAAAAAGGTCCCTTGATACCGTTAACCCCAAAATAGAAACCGGTACCGTGGAACTTGTGGCGGAAAAAATTGAGTTGTTATCTATGGCAGAAAAGCTACCATACTCTATTGATGACGGCGATAATGTGCGAGAAGACCTTCGCCTTCGCTACCGATATCTTGATATCAGACGCAGTCAAATGGTAGATAATCTGCGTATGCGTCATCTTATTCAAAAAGCGACACAGGATTATCTTGACAGCAAGGGCTTTATCTATGTTGAAACGCCTATTTTGTGCAAATCAACACCGGAGGGTGCTCGTGATTATCTTGTTCCGTCCCGTGTTCATCAAGGAAGCTTTTATGCGTTGCCGCAATCACCGCAAATATACAAACAACTTCTTATGGTCGGCGGTATTGATAAGTATTATCAGGTGGCACGGTGTTTCCGTGATGAAGATCTGCGTGCAGACCGACAGCCTGAATTTACACAGGTTGATATGGAAATGTCCTTTGTGGAACAGGAAGATATCTGGGAACACCTCGAAAATCTGTTTAAGCATATATTCAAATGTTGTAAAGGTGAAGATATCGGGTATGATTTTCCTCGCATCACTTGGGCAGAAGCTATGGATAAATACGGCTCTGATAAACCGGATATTCGCTTTGATTTACCAATTGTTGACCTTACGGATATTGCAAGCAGTTGCTCCTTTACGGTTTTCAGGAAAGTGTGCGACAACGGTGGGGTTGTACGAGCAATCAATGCCAAAGGTTGTGCTGGATTTTCAAGAGCGGAAATTGAACATCTTACAAATAATGCAATTTCATACGGCGCCAAAGGTATGGCTTGGATAGCTTACCGTCCTGATGGTGAGATATATTCCATTCTTACAAAATATTTTGATAAAGAGGAAATGAAGAAGATACTCTCGAGAATGCATGCTGCCCCCGGCGATTTCGTGTTTTTCTGTGCAGATAAGCTGGATATCGTTCGCAAAACCCTTGGCAATCTCCGCTTGGATGTTGCTGATATGCTTGGTCTTCGGGATAAAAGCAAATATGCCTTCCTTTTTGTTACTGATTTTCCGCAGTTTGAATATTCTGAAGATGTGCAGTATCTTTTGACCGATCCGGGGAAAGTACGTGCGCAGGCATATGATGTTGTTTTGAACGGTACAGAACTTGGTTCGGGGTCTATAAGAATTCATAGACAAGATGTTCAAAAGGTGATGTTTGAAGCTTTGGGCTTTAGCGACGATGAAATAGAAGAGCGTTTCGGATTTATGGTCAATGCTTTCCGCTACGGTACGCCGCCCCATGGTGGATTTGCTTTTGGGCTTGATCGTTTTGTAATGCTGATGGTAGGTGCAGATTCTATCCGTGATGTTATCGCGTTTCCGAAGATAAAAGATGCATCTTGTCCTATGACCGATGCACCTCAGCCGGTAGATGCTGAACAACTTCATGTTCTCGGTCTTGACAATCCTCTTGGCATTAGTGTAGATAACAAGACTACGAAAAGCGGAAAGAAGTACAGCACAGATGTTGAAGCGGTTGCAAACCTCGCTTGTCTCGAATTTTCTGCCGAAGAAATGAGCGGACTTCAGGAAGAAATGAACCGCATCATAGCATTTGCAGATAAGCTTAGTACCGCTCCCACAACAGGAGTAGATGCGACGGCACATATTGTTGCTATGAAGAACGTTCTACGTGACGATGTGGTGGAAGACGAGTTTACAGCAGAAGAATTATTGGCTGCTGCTACTACAAAGTACGGTGGATATATCGTAGTGCCTCGTGTTGTTGAGGAGTGAAAGGAGTGCCCTATATGTCAGAATTAACACAAAGAACAATCTACGAACACGCCGAAGGTTTACGCAAAAAGGAATATTCCTCTGCGGAACTGACTGAGGCTTACCTCGATCAGATTGATGCAAAAGACGAAACCATCGGTGCATATATTACCGTAACTGCAGAGCGGGCTCTCGAAAGCGCCAGAGCTTTTGATGAAGGCAAGTGTACTGTACGTGAATATTCTCCGCTTGCGGGTATTCCTTGCGGTATTAAAGACAATATGTGCACAAAGGGAATAAAAACCACCTGTGCATCTAAAATGCTCGGCGGTTACATACCGCCTTATAGTGCGCACGTGGTAGAGAAACTTGAAAAATCCGGAGCAGTTATATTAGGCAAACTCAATATGGATGAGTTTGCAATGGGATCAACAACTGAAAACTCGGCGTTCAAGATTTGTCATAACCCTTTGGATACTGACAGAGTTCCCGGTGGCTCCTCCGGTGGCTCTGCGGCGGCGGTTGCAGCAAGAGAGGCTGCATATACTCTTGGTTCAGATACGGGTGGCTCCATTCGTCAGCCTGCCTCTTTCTGTGGTGTTGTGGGTATGAAACCTACTTACGGTAGCGTTTCCCGATATGGACTTATTGCGTTTGCTTCCTCCCTTGATCAAATCGGTCCGATTACAAGCACGGTTCTCGATAATGCACTTGTACTGAATGCAATCGTTGGTCACGATAAAAGGGATGCCACATCTGTCAAGCGTGCTTACGATGATTTTACGGCAGATATTAAGAAAGGGGTCAAGGGAATGAAAATCGGTATTCCCGAAGAGTTCTTCGGAGAAGGAATATCCGATGATGTAAAAAAGGCTGTATTGGCGGCCGCAGATGCCTATCGTGCTTTGGGTGCTGAGCTTATATCGGTTTCTATGCCATCTATTGATTACGCTTTGTCTGCTTACTATGTTATCTTTTCTGCAGAGGCCTCCTCAAATCTTGCAAGGTTTGATGGTGTTCGATATGGCTACAGATGTGACGATTATAGCAACATAGACGAGCTTTACAGGAAAAGTCGTAGCGAGGGCTTTGGCTCGGAAGTTAAAAAACGTATTAT
>JAFXAN010000020.1 GCA_017517035.1 Clostridia bacterium | reverse complement strand
TTGCGGTTCTGATCCACGCCATTGCACCGCATTCGCCGCCAAGGACGGCGAATACAGATGTGCAAAGGGTATCGGGTATCGAGCCGAACACCCAGAATGTTATGAGCATTATGAGAGTGAAGATCACAAAGGTAACAAAGAGAATGATGAGCATCTTGTCCATTGTTTTCATTGATTTTTTCGGTAAGGATTCAAAACAGTAATTTATCGAACTGTTAACTATACCCCGGCACAATGTGCCGCTCCTTCGGAGTTCGACTTCGCCTTACGGCTTCGCTCAGGGTGACGGCTGTGGGGTTATCCTCAAAAAATCAACAATTTACACCGATAAACATTAGTGTGTCACCCTGAGCGGAACGAAGTGGAGTCGAACTGCTTGCGGCAACGCCATCGGCGTTGGGGTATAATTTCACCGTTCCCGCCTCACCGACAAATTCCTGTTTGATAAGTAATTTATCTATCCTTAACTTATGACCTCCCATGTTTTTATCTCACCGTATATCTTGTCGATGAAGCTATTACCCTTGAGGGCTTTATAGCCCTCATAGAGCATGAGGAAGTTTTCGTATTCATATTGCCGTATCTTCTTTTCTTCACGGTGGTGATAATAGATACGGAGCATATCACTTCGGAGCTGGCATTTCTGCCCGTTTGCGATCTTCCTTACCGAGATTATCACGGGAAATACCACCCCGATAAGAATGCCTATCTCTCCGATGAGAGTTACTATATATGTAAGTGGTGTCATTCTGTCACCACTTCCTCTGCGGCCTCATCTGCGCCAATGGCGGTAGATATCTCCGCAAGATCCTCCTCTGTGAGAACGCCTTTTTCATGCCATGCGGCGGCGTTTAGTATGATCTGATAGTCTGCTATCTTTCCGATGGCACGAAGAAGTCCCTTTTTTATAAATTCACTGAGCTTAAACATATTAAATATTCCCTCCTAAACTGATTATTGCATTTGTAAGTTCCTCGATTACCTTGTTTGTGTCTCGGTTGTAAGCGCATTCGATCACTGCGCCTGTGTTGTCTGTGGTGAGTGTCATGCTTGGAGCAAGAGACATAAGCCCCAAAACATTGCCATCTTCATCGGCTACTGCTTCACTAGGCACAATATATGGTTCATACTCTGTTGCATTCTCTCCAAGCTCTATCTGGAAATTCGAGATAGTTCTAACGGCATTCAGCGTAGGTGAGGCGTAGATTACAACATTGGAGTCCAACATATTTTGAGTTATTGTTATCGCTTTTGCTGTTTCCGTAAACGCAAAAACCTGCGCTGCTTGAGCTAAATATATACAAACATTCCCTGCAGTTGCGCCTTCGCTATAACTATCTATGACGCTTAATCTCATCGTCATTCCTACTCTTGCTTCTGGACACAATTCCGAAAGTTTTATATTTGTACCGACAAAGTTGTAACCACTCTTGTCTGTCGAGCTTGTTGTTATTATGATATTGCCGTCATCGTCTATTCTGTAACCGCTGGTTGTGTCTGTGACAGCCTTGTATTTTTTTGTTTCGGGAAGTCCTGCAAGGTTAGCAAAGTTCTTTCCGAGCCTTATTACCTTTGTCCCGCCTACATTTTCACCCGTCAGCTTAATGTCAAGCTCATGTTCGATTGGCGAAACATCGTCTACTCTTACTATTGCGCCTGAAAGCTTGCCTCGGAGGGCGTTGGCACATTGCTTTTTTATATCCGCTGTGTTTGATTTTGCGATTTCCGCACTTTCGGCGGCGAGATTGGCTTGCTCCTTCGCTCTTTCCGCTTCGTCCCAAGCCAATCTTACTTCTACCCGGGCACTTGCCAACGTACTCTTTGCTTCCTTTGCGGCTGCCTCCGCCGCTTCTTTGGATTTCTCTGCCATATCCGAATAAAGTCCCGTCTTCGATGCTTCATCTATAGCATCCTTTGCCGTTTTTTCCGCATTTTTAGCAACATCGTAAATCAAAGAAACGGCAGTGGGTGTAGGTTCACTGCCGCTTCCGCAAAGCTCTGCTCCTGCCTGGATGACTTCAAGCTCATTCCAGATCGTGGGCAGCTTTGTGCCTTCTGTATCGGAGCCATACACCCCGATCCAAAGCTTTTCTCCGATGTTCTCGCTTGAAAGTACTTCCCATGGAATCTGGCATGAATTACCTTCAAGCAGAACTGCAACGGAGGTCTCGCCCGCTTTGAAAATGACATTTTTTAGAAGTTCGTCCCATTCCTCGTCAAAATCAAAGCTGACATGATATATTTTGCTTGCGCCTGAGGCAAGCGGTTCTTTGTTTGCAACAATTAAACTTGTTTTTTTGATTTTTATATTAAACATATTTCCTCCTTTGTTCACTTTTCTGAACCAAATGCTGAAAAATAATCCTTACAGCAAATCCCCCGTATCATTGCCGTAAGGATTACTTTCTTGTGCTTGTTTCTACATCGAATCACCTCCTTGTTCACTTTTCTGAACTAATCATAACACACTTTTTTTAATTTGTCAAGTTTAAAAATTCATTTTTCTGAACTTTTTGAAAAAACTGTTGACTTTTCTGAACAAGTGTGGTAGAATACAGATGAAAAAATAAAGGAGGTATTCTTATGGCAACTGTTTCGGAAAGAATAAAGGAAGGTCTTGCGCTCAGAAATATGACTCAAGCGGAGCTTTCTGCCAGAACCGGCATCGGAAAATCCTCAATAAGCACATATATAAAAGGAGGATATAAGCCCAAAACCATCTATATTTATAAAATTGCAGAGGCACTTGATGTGAGTGAGGGCTGGCTTCTGGGATATGAGGAATCACCCGAGCGAAAGGAAAAGGAGATTCCCCAAGGACTTAACAACATTTTCCCCATTTCGCTTCGCCGTTTTCCTCTTCTCGGTGAGATCGCTTGCGGTGAGCCGATATATGCAGAGGAAGATCATGAAAGCTATATAATGGCATCAAGTGATATCGGTGCTGACTTTTGTCTTGTGGCAAAGGGAGACAGCATGACGGGGGCAAGAATTTATGACGGAGATGTGGTTTTTATAAAAAAACAGCCGATAGTTGAAAACGGAGAGATCGCAGCGGTAATAATAGATAATGAAGCAACACTCAAGCGTTGGTTCTACTATCCCGAAAAGAAAAAATTGATCCTTTCTCCCGCAAATGATAAATATGAACCTTATATTTATATTGATGAGGAGCTGAAGGATATCAGATGCCTTGGAAAGGCTGTCTGCTTTATGAGCAAGCTATAAAGCGAAACTTTACATAGATTTTACAAAAATAAGATTATTTATTTGACTTAAATTTGATATCATATTACTCGAAATTTTATGTAAAGGATAACAATTTATGACAATTTTTGATGTTTTAACTCTCATTGGCGGTCTTTGCCTCTTCCTTTTTGGTATGAACATTATGGGACAGGCACTTGAAAGGCGTGCAGGCGCAAAGCTCAGTTCAATTCTCGGAAAGCTCACCTCGGGCAAGCTTGCGGGATTTCTCACAGGTCTTGGTGTGACGGCGGTAATTCAAAGCTCGTCTGCAACGACTGTTATGGTGGTCGGTTTTGTAAACTCGGGGCTTATGTCGCTGCGACAGGCGATTAATGTCATCATGGGTGCAAATGTGGGTACGACTGTTACTGCATGGATTCTTAGCCTTTCGGGACTTTCGGGAGATAATATATTCATAAAGCTTCTGAAGCCCACATCATTCACCCCGGTCCTTGCTCTTGTGGGAATAGTTTTCTATATGTTCTGCAAAAGCAGTAAGAAGAAGGATATCGGAACGATTCTCCTTGGCTTTGCAACCCTGATGTTTGGAATGGACACAATGTCGGGTGCTGTTGCGGGGCTTCAGAATGTTCCTGCCTTTACGAGCCTTTTCACGATGTTCTCAAATCCTGTTCTCGGCGTTCTTGCAGGTGCTGTACTTACTGCGATCATCCAGTCAAGCTCGGCATCGGTCGGTATTTTGCAGGCACTTGCCCTTTCGGGACTCGTTCCTTACAGTGCTGCAATTCCGATCATTATGGGACAGAACATCGGTACCTGTGTTACGGCTATGCTTTCCTCCATCGGAGCAAATAAAAATGCAAGACGCGCTGCTGTTGTGCATCTTTCGTTCAACATTATAGGAACGGTCGTATGGCTCGTAGTTTTTGCCGTGGTAAGCGCAATAGCTTCGCCTGCGATTCTTTCCGAGAATGCGACCTCAGCCGGCATCGCAGTTTGCCATTCAATATTCAATGTACTTTGTACTTTACTTCTCATGCCTATGTCCTCGCTTCTTGAAAGACTGGCAAATAGGATCGTTCCCGACGGAAAAAGCTCCATATCCGATACACAGTCCATGCTTGACGAGCGTCTGCTCACAACTCCTGCGGTTGCTCTTGAGAGATCAAGAGCGCTTACGGCGCAGATGGCACAGATCTCAGTTGAAGCACTTCGTGATTCACTCACAAGTCTCAGCGAATATACTCCTGCTCTTGCAGAAAAAATCAGAGAGGCTGAGGATGAAACCGATAAATATGAGGATGCTCTCGGAACATATCTTGTTAAGCTCAGCAGTCTTCAGATAGGCGATACAGACAGTGCTGAGGCAGCAAAGCTTCTTCGAGTTATCGGAGATTTTGAGCGAATTTCCGACCATAGTGTAAATATAGTTGAATCTGCCGAGGAGATGCAGGGTAAGGAATTTACCTTCTCGCAAGACGCACAAAAAGAGCTTAAGGTGCTTTGCACTGCTGTTGATGAGATCCTTGAGCTTTCGCTGAAGGCGTTTACAGAAAATGATGTGAATGCGGCATTTCTCGTTGAGCCGCTTGAGCAGGTTATCGACAATTTGAAGGAGAAGCTCCGTTCAAATCATATTCGCAGAATGCAGATGGGCGGTTGTACCGTTGAGGTGGGATTTGTTTGGTCTGATCTTCTTACCAATCTTGAAAGAACCTCTGACCATTGCTCGAATATTGCAGGCTGTGTTGTTGATGCTCTTCATGGAAATCTTGATCTTCATGAATCGCTGAAGGCAATGAAGCGTGACAGCGATGAATATGACAGACAGTATAAGAGCTATTGCGAAAAATACGCAATCGGATGATCTTTATAAAATAGAGGCTGATTAAAAATCAGCCTCTTTCTTTTAGGATAACGGTTGAACAGTAATTTGTCGGTGAGGGAGTTTCGCCTCTGCGGAGGCGACCGACGCCGCCGTCGGCTCGCGCGACCTTTTAAAAAAGGTCGATCAAAACTTCGAAAAAGGTAATTTTTATTGCTGTTTATCTGTGTTTCTACGGAAATTTTA
>JAFXAN010000019.1 GCA_017517035.1 Clostridia bacterium | reverse complement strand
ATAATTTCACCGTCTCCGACTGTTCGACAAATTACTGTTTGAATTAAAATACAAGTGAAATTGAACGGTAAAATGAGGCTCCCCTATTTCTAATAGGGGAGCTGGCACGGCGAAATAACTTGCCGTAGAAAAATAGATACTATTCGCCGTGACTGAAGGGTGTAGCTTGCAAAGTAACTTTATAAAACAAAAAAGTTACTTTTCACCTCATAAGACCCTTCCGTCTTTTGCCTTGCGGCAAAATCCACCTCCCCTAATTTTGCTTTGCAAAATCAGTGGAGGCAAGCGAACATCCTCATCTCCGTTTATTTACTCTTTCAACAGTTCGATAAATTACTGTTTATCCAAATAAAAAGCCGAGCAGGATCAGCTCGGCTTTGATATTAAGATCAGAAAAATGTTAGCTGTGCCGTTTCAGCAACACCGTCAAAGGCATTATTCTTTCGGAGCAGCTCAACAAGAGAATTTGAAACCTTCGCTCTTATCTGCATATCCTCAACAGAGAAGAACGGTTCCTTTTCACGCTCATTAACAATAGCCTCGGCAACGCTTTCGCCAAGTCCCGGAAGTGAAATAAAGGGCAATCTTATTGCCTCTCCCTCCGGCTTGAATTTTTTTGCCTCGGACTTGTTGATATTAACTCCAAGAATCTTTATACCTCTTGAAAGACACTCGTTCACAAGCATCAGAGTGCTGACCTGTCCCTTTTCTTTGGCGGTAGCTTCCCTTCCCTTGCGCTCGATCTCGTCGATAACCATTCTGACCTTGCGCTTTCCGCCCATAACGATCTCCGAATCAACTTCACCGCCTGCAGCCGTGAACATTGCGCAATAGAACATAATAGGCATATGCACCTTATACCAGGCAAGTCGAATCGCAGACATAACATATGCCGCCGCATGAGCCTTCGGGAACATATATTTGATCTTTTTGCAGGATTCGATATACCAATCGGGAACACCGTGCTCGGTCATATTTTGCTCCCATTCGGGTGTAAGTCCCTTTCCTTTTCTTACGCTCTCCATTATCTTGAAGGCATCGGAATTGTTAAGACCATATCTGATAAGAGCATTCATAATATCATCTCGGCATCCGATAACATTGGAAATATTACAAATTCCCTTTTTGATAAGCTCGTCCGCATTACCAAGCCAGCAGCCCGTTCCGTGAGTAAGTCCCGATATCTGAAGAAGGTCCGCAAAATTCTTTGGCTTTGCTGTCTGAAGCACTCCGATGATGAATTTTGTTCCAAATTCGGGAAGTCCCAGTGTTCCGAGTGGAACACCTATCTCCTCGGGCGAAACTCCGAGAGGCTCTGTTGATTCAAAGAGCTTATAAACATCGGGGTCGTTCATTTGTATCTTCATAACATCCGTTCCGCTATAGGTTTCTATCATTTTATACTTGGTAGGAACATCGTGTCCAAGCTCGTCCAGCTTAAGGATCGTATCATGAAGATAAGAGAACGCATAGTGAGTTGTGAGAATATCAGATTTTGGGTCATCCGCAGGATGCTGAATGGGGGTAAAATCATATATGGAATATTCCCTCGGAACGACTATGATTCCGCCCGGATGCTGTCCCGTTGTCCTTTTGACACCAACAAGAGTGCTTATCATATGATTGACCTCGGAAACGCCAAGCTTAAGATGCCGTTCTTCAAGATATTTTGCAATATATCCAAAGGCAGTCTTATCCGCAAGAGTACCGAGAGTTCCGGCTCTGAAAACATTTTCCTTTCCGAAAAGCTCCTCGGTATATTTATGTACCTTTCCCTGCACCTCGCCCGAGAAATTCAGGTCTATATCGGGAGATTTATCTCCGTAGAAGCCAAGAAATGTCTCAAAGGGGATATCATGCCCGTCACCGATAAGCTTTTCGCCGCATTTGGGGCAAATTGCATCGGGAAGGTCAAAGCCCGAGCCAACGCTGCCGTCCGTAAAGAACTGCGAATACTGACATTTTGGGCAATAATAGTGGGGAGGCAAGGCATTAACCTCGGAAATACCCGCCATATTTGCAACGAAGGAAGAACCTACAGAGCCTCTTGAGCCAACAAGATATCCTTGGCTTTCGCTATACCAAACCAGCTTCTGTGCGATCATGTATAGCACCGCAAAGCCGTTTTTGATGATAGATGTAAGCTCCTTATCAAGTCTTGTGGAAACAATCTCGGGAAGCGGATCGCCATACATCTTCTTTGCCCTCTCCCAGCACATTCTCTGAAGATCCTCTTCAGCCCCCTCCATATTCGGAGTATATGTGCCTTCGGGAATAGGTCTGACATTCTCTATCATATCCGCAATGAGATTTGTGTTGGTGACAACAACCTCAAAAGCCTTTTCCTCACCGAGATATGCAAATTCCTCAAGCATCTCATCCGTGGTTCTGAGGTAAAGTCCAACATCCTTATCCGCATCTTTAAATTTCATTGATGCAAGAAGGATCTTTCGGCTGATCTCATCCTCTTTGTTAAGAAAATGAGCATCGCAGGTAGCACAAACCGGCTTGTTATATTTCTCGCCGAGAGCAACTATCTTGCGATTAAGCTCCCGAAGATCCTCGTCGCTTCCCGCCTTGCCCTCCGCAATCAGGAATCGGTTATTGCATATTGGCTGAATCTCAAGATAGTCATAAAATTCAACGATCTTTTCGATATCGTCCTCGGATGCCCCCTCAAGAATAGCTCTGAAAAGCTCTCCAGCCTCGCAGGCAGAGCCGATTATAAGCCCCTCTCTGTGCTTCATAAGCTCGCTCTTGGGTATTCTCGGATTTCTCTTATAATACTTTATATAGCTATCGCTTATCAGCTCATAAAGGTTGCGAAGACCAGTTTTATTCTTAACGAGAATTATCTGGTGATAAGAAGGAAGCTGCAGCGGATCTGTATTTCCCTTCATTTCTCTGTCAAGATCGCCAAATCTCTCCCAATTGAATTTTTCCATCTTCTGGCACATGGCAAAGTAGATATTCGCAAGCATTTCAGCATCATCACTCGCTCTATGGTGATTAAAATCTCCAAGTCGGAAATATTCCGCAAGAGTATTCAGCTTATGATTCTTTACATCCTCGTTTATAAATCTTGAAATTGCAACGGTATCCACATAAGGATTATTAAATTCGATTCCGTTCTGAATAGCATAATGACGGATAAAGCCTATATCAAAATTTGCATTGTGTGCAAGAAGAAGCTCACCGCCACAGAAATCAAGGAAGCTTCGTATTGCCTCTCCCGACTTCGGCGCCCCCTTTACCATCTCATCCGTAATTCCCGTCAGCTTTGAAACATCCTCGGGAATTGGTCTTTCGGGGTCAACAAAGGTGTTGAAAACATCAATTACCTGCCCGTCCTTGATCTTTACCGCACCGATCTCTGTAATACCGCAGTTAAGAACCGAAAGACCGGTAGTCTCGATATCAAAAACAACAAGCTCGTCGGTAAATTTTCCGTTATAATCAGTGCCAAGACCGCCCTTTGCATCATTTACATAGTATGCCTCCATACCGTAAATGACCTTTTGTCCCGTCTTTTCGGAGCAAAGCATAGCATCGGGGAAAGCCTGAACATTTCCATGGTCAGTAATTGCAATGGCATTATGTCCCCAACTGTTTGCAAGCTTGACAACATCCTTTGGAGATGCTATTGCATCCATCTGCGACATATTTGTGTGCATATGAAGCTCAACTCGCTTCACGGGGGCATTATCCTTGCGCTTCAGCTTCTTTATCGCCGCCGCGCTTTCAAGCTCGATTACCATATCAGAAACAGGACTTTCCTTTGATTTATATCCCATAAAAGGAAGTCCCTGACCTGCAACGGCTCTGCCCTTTATGGCAACCGTTGTGCCGATCCCGAAGGTCTTTCCAAGCTTTTTGTTTGTATCCTCATCAACATTGCATCTGAAAATGTCAATCGAGGTATATCCGTCAAAAACGCCGAAGATAACATCATAGTGATCCTGGCTGTTTCTTGTTGTTTCGCTGCTGTATGAAAAGACTTCACCAACGATAACAGTACTTCCCATCGGTCTTTTTATATATGAAATACCAACGGGATTTATCTCAAACGGCTCACCCCAGATAAATTCAGGTTCTGAAGCATCAAAGCTGTTATTTCCTATCTTTATGATTCCGTTTTCATTTTTTGGAGTTCCGTTTATACCCGCATAAAGTGTATCAACACTTGAAATTGAAATAAATTCTCCGTCTCCACCCTCCGAACCATCATTTTCGCTTCCTCGAAAAGCGCCCGTACTTGCCCTGTTATATCTTTCCTCATATTCCTTCAGGCGAGTTACGGCAGGATTCACATAATCCATATAATTTGCCGAATTATCAAGAGTGACATGATATGTAAGACCAAATTCGCTCTTGATTATATTCTCGATTATCCTCGGAGTTTTGGCATCGCAGACAAAAGCAACGCCATCGGGAGAAAAAGGTATCTTGATGGAGATCTCATTTCCCTCCATCTTGCATTCGTAATCTCCGAAAAAGCCTCTTGCAACGCTTCCCACACGCTCTGTTTCCATAAGCACCTGAGGAAGATAATCAAAGCTGAAAAATGACGGATCGTAAACAGGCAGAATACGCACAGAAGAGAGCGCATAGCTTTGCCTTATGCCCTCCTCTATTCTATATATGACCTTTTTGTCGATTATTCTCGGAAAATGAGCCTTGATCTCAAGCATCTTTGCGTCTTTATCCGCTCTTACGCTGAAATCATAAGCCTCGTCAAGAAGATTCCTGCTTCTTTCGTCAGGCTCATATCTTTTCAGTATTTCCGTCAGTTTTTTCTCTGCCATGTTTTCCCTCTTAAAACTATTTTTTGTACTTTTTTATCTCTTCAATAAGTATCTCGATTATATTATCTTCGGGAATCTTTCTTATGATCTCACCTTTTGAAATAAGAACTGCTTCGCCTATGCCGCCTGCAATTCCGATATCCGCTTCTCTCGCTTCACCCGGACCGTTCACAACGCAACCCATAAGAGCGACCTTCATCGGTATATCCATAAGTCCCTCTTGCCTTGCCGCCTCCTCAAAACGCTTTGACAAAGCGATAAGGTCGATCTTGGTTCTTCCGCAGGTTGGGCAGCTTACTATATTAAGTCCGCTCTGTCCCTCAATTCCAACGGCTGAAAGGATCTTTTTTGCCGCCGAAATCTCCTCCATAGGATCTGCTGTAAGTGAAATACGGAGAGTATCTCCGATACCGTCACAAAGAAGTGATCCAACTCCAACGGAGCTTTTCACAAGTCCCATTTCAGAACCGCCCGCCTCTGTAACACCGATATGGAGAGGATAATCGCACATCTCGGAAACAAGTCTGTTCGCCTTTATCATATCGGGAACAGTCGATGCCTTTATTGAAATTACGGTATTGTAAAAATCGAATTTTTCCAGAAGCGAAGCATGATACATTGCGCTCTCCGCAAGTGCCATGGGGGTAGGTCCTCCGTGTTTTTCAAGCAGATGCTTTTCGAGCGATCCGCCGTTGACACCGATCCTTATGGGTATATTCCCTCTTTTGCAGGCATCGGCAACAGCCTTTACATTTTCGTCTCCACCGATATTACCGGGGTTTATCCTTATCTTATCTATGCCGTATTCGGCACATTTCAGCGCAATTCTGTGATCAAAATGAATATCCGCAACGATCGGTATTTTTATATCAGACTCTTTGAGCTTTTTTACCGTCTCGGCAGCTTCAAGATCGGGCACGGTGATTCTGACAATATCGCATCCCGCCCCCTCAAGCGCAAGAATTTGTGCTTTTGTGGCATCAAAATCCTTTGTGTCAGTATTCGTCATCGACTGAATGGCGATCTTGTTCTCGCCGCCTATCTTGACAGAGCCTATCTTAACTTCATTTTTCTTTTTTCTTATCTCGTTATATTTCATATCAGTCCTATAATATCCTTAAAGGTTATAAATATCATAAATCCGAAAAGAATGATGAGTCCCGCAAAATTTATATATCCCTCAATCTCGGCCTTCAGCGGCTTTCTGCGAACAAGCTCGATGAGAAGGAAGATTATTCTTCCTCCGTCAAGTGCAGGAAAAGGAAGAAGATTCATAACGCCAAGATTCATCGTTATGATAACCACAATATAAAGCAGATTTGTTCCGCCTGCGCTTGCCGCTTCACCTATGGCTGTTGTTGTTCCAACAGGGCCTGAAACCGCATCAATACCGTATTTTCCCGTGAAAAGATCACTTATCGAATCCCAGATCATTTTAACGGTTGAGATTGATCGGAAGAAAGCGTGCTTAAGAAGATTTATAAAGGTCGGTACTTCGGAATATACATAAAAATCGACCTGACCAAAGGTATATCCCGCCTCTGTCATGCTTCCGAAGGACACATCATGAAGAATGATCTTCTCGCCCTCTCTTATAACGGTGAGGTCAAGGGGCTTTGCGCCCTTATGCATTATTTCATATACAAGCTCGTTGCCTGTGTTTACAGCAGTTCCCTCAACCTTAAGAACAGTATCATTCACCATAAGAGATGAACTGCTGACAGCATCCTCTCTGAACTCGGCAATGGTATTTGAAGCCAGAGATTTTGTTCCGAAAACAAGAATAAACATAAGCACTATGCCCAGAAGAACATTCATAAAAGCGCCTGCAACGGTGATTATGAGCCTCTTCCAGACCGCCTTGTTACCAAAGGCATTCATATCCTCCGAGGCTTCGTTCTCGCCCTCCATGCTGACATATCCGCCAATGGGGAAAAGACGGAGAGAATATGCCGTGCCATTCTTTTTTGAGGTTTTTGAAATGAGCTTCGGACCCATTCCGATGGCAAATTCCTTTATAGTAACTCCAAAGATACGGGCAGTTATAAAATGTCCGAATTCATGTATAAAAATGAGACATCCGAAGATGAGAAGAGCTATTGGGATCGACCAGAATCCTATGGGGATCACTTCCTTTTTATCTTATTAACAAATTTAGATGCAACCGCTCTCGCTTCTTTGTCCGAGAGGAGTATTCCTTCAAGATCGTGAATATTCTTCATATCCGAAAGAGAAGAAACGGTACTTGTAACACAATCGAAAATATCCGTAAAGCCGATTTTTTCCGAAAGAAATGCGGAAACCGCAATTTCGTTTGCAGCATTGAGAACCGCACCCATTGCGCCACCCATAGAAAGACATTCAAGCGCTTCTTTTAGAAGCACAAAGGTCTCCATATCCGGCTTACCGAAGCTGATGCTCGTCAGCTTTGTGAAATCGATCTCGTCGATAACAGCTTCATTTCTCCTCGGAGACGAGAGAGCATACTGAACGCAAAGCCTCATATCGGGAACGCTCATCTGCGCAATGATACTGTTATCAATATATTCCACCATCGAATGGATTATACTCTCACGCTGAACAACCACCTCGATCTTATCCGAGGGAACAGAGAAAAGATGCGCCGCCTCGATGACCTCAAAGCCCTTGTTCATCATTGTAGCACTGTCGATGGTTATTTTTTGACCCATCGACCATGTTGGATGTGCAAGAGCATCGGAGGGAGTTATTTTTTCAAGCTCAGAGCGTTTTTTTCCGTAGAAAGGTCCGCCCGATGCCGTAAGTATCAGTTTTTTGATTTCTTCATGTCTTCCGGCGCGAAGACACTGGGCAATTGCGCAATGCTCGCTGTCAACTGGAAGAACCGAAAGCCCCTTTTCTCTTGCCAGAGGCATAACGATCTCACCACCGACAACCAAGGATTCCTTGTTTGCAAGCGCAAGATCCTTTCCGCTTTTTAGTGCGGAAATTGTAGGCATAAGTCCCGCCTCTCCTATAATCGAGTTGAGAGCAACAGAAGCGTCGCTCTCAAAAATCATCTCATTTATACCGTCAGAGCCCGAAAATACCTTAACAGATGTGTCCGCAAGCTTGAGCTTCAGCTCCGCTGCCGCCTCTTCATCCGCCATGGCACAGGCCTCGCAACCAAAGAAGCGCACCTGCTCCTCGACCTTTTTTACATCTCGGTTTGCGCTGACCGCCTTCACCTTATGTCCTTCTTTTTTTGCAACATCAAGTGCCTGCGTTCCAACAGAGCCTGTTGAGCCGAGAATTATCACAGAACGACCATTTTCCATTATGCACCTCAAACGATATTATATGAATATACCAGCACCATAAGCACGCATGAAACGGCGATAACGCTATCGAATCGGTCAAGAACACCACCGTGTCCCGGGAAAAGTGCGCCATAGTCTTTCACATCGTATTCTCTCTTGATAAGAGATGCCGAAAGGTCGCCTATCTGAGCAACCACAGAGATTATAAGTCCGAAAATGCCAAGTGCAATGATATTCATCTCTACGCTGAACACCCTTGAAACAACAAGACCATAGACCATATATCCTATAGCGCAGAAAATTATACCTCCAATGCTTCCTTCTATTGTTTTTTTCGGAGAAACATCGGGAATAAGCTTATGTCTTCCGAATGCAAGACCGCAGAAATATGCAAAAATATCTGTCATCCATGCTCCAATGAATGTGAGAAGGAACAGATATACACCGGCGCTCTCATAATCTCTCAAAAGTATTATTGAGCTGAAGCCTATATTAATATACAGGCAGAGAGCAAAGGTCATTGCAATCTCGCTGACCTTCGTTTTTCCATGTGAAAAAACTGCAACTGCAAAAAGATACAGAAGATATACCACATGGGCAAAAATTATTGCTTTAAAATATACCGTTGAGCCTTGACCGAGCCTTATAAGGATCGGCATTGCTATTGCCAGCAGATATTGCGGGATCGAAAGAAAATAATTCTTATGAACCTTTATGCATCTCATAAGCTCAAAGCAGCCTATAAGAGATACCAGCGACATTGCGCAAACAAAAAGATATGTATCCGAAAACCACAGGATCGGTATCAGAATCGCAACACCGACAACCGAGGTAATAATTCTTTTCAGCATTTTTACACCTACACCTTAAACCTTACCGTATTTTCTTTTTCTTCTGTAAAACTCTCTTACGATTTCATCAATATTCTCGCTTGAAAGATCGGGCCAGAGAACATCCGTAAAATAAAATTCGGAATACTGCGCCTGCCAGAGCAGGAAATTTGAAAGTCTGATATCACCGCCCGTGCGGACGATAATATCGGGATCGGGACAATGAGAAGTATAAAGCGCACCCGAAATATCATCCTCGCTTATCTCCTTAAGTCCTTTTTTTGCAAGCACGGAAAAAGCATGGGCAATTTCGGCTCTCGATCCATAATTCAGCGCAATGTTGAGATTTATATCATATCCCGACGAGAGCTTTTCAACCCGCTCGATCTTCTCCCGAAGCTCGTCGGTAAGAACGCTCATATCGCCAAGGAAATTATATTTTATCTTATGCTCCTCCATTTCCCGCTCGCATTTATCAAGATAACCGGAAAGAAGATCCATAATTGCCTCCACCTCGCCACGGGGTCTTCCCCAATTCTCGGTGGAAAAGGCATAGACCGTCACGATTTTTATGCCGATCTCATTGCAATATTCAACAACACGGCGGAAATTCTCAGCCCCTACCTTATGTCCGTATGTTCTCGGCATCATGCGCTTCTGCGCCCATCTGCCGTTTCCGTCCATTATAAAGGCAATATGACGAAGCCTTTCGTCAACCTTTATCTTATTATCAATCTCAGCCATTTTTCCTCCAAGCGCACTTTACATTAAGAACGGAGCGGTATTTCTCCACCCCGTTCAAATAAACAGCTTTTAGATAGCCATTATCTCCTTTTCCTTTGCGGAAACGATGCTGTCAATAGTCTTTGTGAACTTATCTGTTGCATCCTGAACAGACTTTTCGGACGCCTTCTGCTCATCCTCTGTCATAGTGCCGTCCTTTTTCATATTCTTGCATTCATCGTTGGCATCACGGCGGATATTTCTGATGGCAACCTTACATTCCTCGCCCATCTTCTGAACCTGCTTTGAAAGCTCTTTTCTGCGCTCCTCTGTAAGCTGAGGGAACACAAGACGGATAGTCTGTCCGTCGTTTGAAGGTGTGATTCCCACATCACTTGTGAGGATTGCCTTCTCGATCGCCTTGAGAGTGGAAGCATCATAGGGCTTGATCGTCAGAGTTCTTGCGTCTGCAACTCTGATATCAGCCATTGAAGCAAGAGGTGTGGGAGAGCCGTAATATTCAAATGAAACTCTGTCAAGAACTCTTGCATTTGCCTGGCTCGCTCTGATGGAAGCGAGGTTATATTCAAGGGAATCAATGGATTTCTGCATCTTTGCTTCTATGTCTTTAATATTGATCTTCATAACTAAAAATTCCTTTCGTTTATGTAAAATTATTTATGAATTACTGTACCGATCTTCTCGCCCATTATTACGCGATAGATATTTTCCGGGTCGGAAAGTGCAAAGGCATAAAGCTCTATCTCGTTTTCAAGGCAGAATGTTGTTGCCGTCATATCAAGAGCCTTAAGCTCGCCTGCAAGAATTTCCTTATATGTGATCTCATCAAGTCTGACGGCAGTGGGATCCTTTGCGGGATCGGCTGTATAAACACCGTCAATATTCTTCGCCATAAGAACCGCATCAGCCTCGATCTCAGCCGCACGAAGCACAGCAGCAGTATCGGTTGAGAAGAAGGGCGCACCAAGACCGCATCCGAAGATCACAACATCACCGTTTTCAAGATGCCTTATTGCATCTCTTGTTGTATAATGCTCGGTGAATGTGTCCATCTGAACCGCTGTCATAACATGGGCACGAAGTCCCGCATGCTCAAAGGAATCCTGGAGTGCAAGAGAATTTATTGTGGTTGCAAGCATACCCATGTGGTCTGCTCTCACTCTGTCCATATCGGTTCCCTGTCTTCCTCGCCAGATATTGCCTGCACCGACAATAACAGCGACCTGAATACCTTCATCGCAGCATTTTTTGATCACTTTTGATACTTCTCCGAGAAATTCATGATTGAGAATCCCGTCAGAGCCTTTAGCAAGTGCCTCACCAGAAAGCTTCAGAAGCACTCTTTTATATTTTGGTGTCATTTTGAACCAACCTCCAAAAACAAAACTTATATACTCCCCTATATTTTACCCGAAAAATCGGATTTTGTAAATAGTTTTTTCGAAAAATATTTAATATTATATAATTTAACTAAAATATCATACATATATCAAGGCAAAAAGGTTCGGAATCGAAAACCGCAAAGCGATCATATCCGAACCTTTTTTAACTTTTATTTACCGAAAGCTTTATCGATCTCAGCCTTAGTAAACACATAATGGGTATTGCAGAAACGGCAGAAAATTTCAAGCTCCTCGGGCTTGCCCTCCTCCACCTGCTCACGGAGCATATCATAAATCTCCTTTTCTTTAAGCGATAGAAGTGCTCTCTTCATTCTGTCTCTTGAGCAAGTACATTTATATTCAACCTCGATCTCATCAAAAAGATCGTAAGGAATATCCGCAAGTGCAATATCCGCGATCTCCTTGTTTGAAAGTCCCTTATCGAAAAGCCTTGAAATGTTGGTAAGAGATGCCGCATTTCTTTCTATAAGGTCAATCGTTCCCTCATCGGCAAATGGCAGAAGCTGAACTATAACCCCACCTGCGCTCTTGCAACTATGGTCGGTATCAACAAGCACTCCGAGTGCGCAGACCGTAGGAACTTGTTCACTTACCGCATAGTATGAAGCGATATCCTCTGCGATCTCACCGCTGACAAGCTCGGTAGAGCCAACATAAGGCTCCTCTCCTCCGATATCACGGACGATGGTAAGCATTCCTCTGCCAACAGCGCCTCCAACATCAAGCTTTCCGTTTGGCTTTTTCGGCACATCCACGTCGGGATTCTGGATATATCCTCTCACATTTCCGTAATAATCGCCAACAGCAATAAGCTTTCCGGAAGGACCGTCTCCGTTTACTGTAACAGAGATCGTATCGTCCTTATTTCCCATCATGCAGCCCATAAGAGATGTTGCTGTGAGAAGTCTTCCGAGAGCCGCAGTTGCGGTAGGTGTGGGCTTGAATTTTTCGATCATCGTATTGACGATGCTTCTTGAATTTATAACATGTATTCTTGCGCTGCCATCCTGTGTCATGGCACGGAGAATAGTGGATTTTTCTGACATCTTAAATACCTTCTTAATTTATTTTTTTGCTCTTGCGGCAATATACCACCGTTCATTTTTTTCGTTTATTTCACCAAAATTATAATCAGATGATGCTCCGAGAAATTCAAATCCGCAGTTTTGCAGTGCATTTTTTATTTCATCAAAGGTATACATTCTTTCCCTTTGATGCTCCTCCTCGCGGACATATTTACCATCCTCATTCTCCGAGAAAAGAGTGAGATAAAAATCGCAGATACCGCTTTTTTCATCGAAAAAATTCTGCCATCCGCAAAAAACACTCTGCCCATCTATCTCGTCCTCGAGAATGTAAGCGTTATCACCGTATATATTGCGAAATTTATGGGGGGTGTTTATATCGAAAAGAAAAACGCCGTCGGGATCAAGATAATTATGAACAGTTTTAAAGCACTTCTCAAGATCGCCATCTTCCGTCAGGTAATTTATGCTGTCAAGACAGCAGAGAACCGCCCCAACAGTACCGTAAAGCTCAAAATCTCTCATATCCTGAAGAAGATAGAGGATCGGGAGTCTGTATTCATTCTCTTCACCGAAATTAACATATGCACGCTCTGAGGCGACCGAGAGCATCTGCTCCGATCCATCAACGCCGATCATATCATATCCTCGACCGGCAAGCTCGGTCGTCATACTGCCCGTTCCGCAAGCAAGATCAAGCACAAGCGACGGCTTGTGGGGCAGATATCTTTCAAAAGACGCTTCAACGAAATCCGCCCAAGCAGAATAGTCTATATCCTTATTGAGCTTATCATAAACCTCGGCAATTATTTCATAGCCCTCGGTCATTTTCCGTCCTCCTCAAGTCTGTCAAGAACAATGGAATATCCGTCGTTTCCGTATTTGAGGGAACGGTTTACACGGCTGATGGTTGCAGTGCTGAGACCTGTCAGTTCAGCGATCTCGGAATATACCCTGTTCTCACGGAGCATTCTTGCCGCCACCATTCGCCTTGACATTTCACGAAGTTCGGGGATCGTGCAGAGATCCTCAAAAAAATCATAGCATTCATCAAGCGTTTTCAGCTTCATTATACCACGGAAGAGCATATCGAGCTTTTCGTCCTTGAACTTACTCTGACCTTTCATTTTGAGACATCTCCTTTTTCAATATCCAGCTCGTCATAAAGCTTATAAATATCGCCTGCTCCCATAACTATGAGAACATCGCCCTCTCTCAATTCTTTTTTGAGATGAGCCGCAATTTCACGGTTTCCTCCCACATATTCTGCTTTTTTCCCGAGCGCCGAGGCAAGAACGGCACCGCTCATTCCTCTTGTGTCGGTTTCTCTTGCGGCATAAATATCCGCAAATATCACTCTATCCGCACTGTCAAAGGAGTGAACGAACTCATCAAAAAGCTCACTTGTTCTTGAATATGTATGAGATTGGAAAACGCACCAGAGCCTATCATATCCCATGCGGCTGACACCGTCAAGAGTTGTTTTCACTTCTGTTGGATGATGACCATAATCATCATAAACATCCGCACCGCACATTTTGCCCTTATATTCCATTCTGCGGCACGCACCCTTATAATTTGCAAGTCCTATGCTTGCCTTCTCTCCTCCGATCTTGCAGGTATATGCAGCAGCGGTTGCCGCAAGAGCATTATATACATTATGCTCACCTGTAACCGAAAGAGAAATATGGCAATAAAAATCACCGTTGTGATAAATATCAAAATCTGGTCTGCCCTTTATATACTTAATATTTTTAGCAGTAAAATCAGCATCCGATTCCACTCCGAAAGAGACCTTATGCCCCTCATAATCATTCATGATAAGGAGGATATCTCCGTCATCGGCATTGAATACCGCATAGCCATCTCTGCCTGTGATCGACGCAAAGCGTGAAAATGACTCTCTGATCTGCTCCATGCTGTGGAAATAGTCAACATGATCCATTTCTATATTGAGAATGACCGCAACGGTTGGATTGAAATCAAGAAAAGAATCCATATATTCGCATGCCTCAAAGATGAAAAACTCCTCTCCGCCAACTCTGAATGCACCGCCCATCGAAGCAAGCTCTGCTCCCGAAAGCACCGTTGGGTCAGCATCGGCATCCATAAAAAGCTGTGCGCACATTGAGGTGCAACTACTCTTTCCGTGCATTCCGCAAACACCAATTCTGTTCTTATATCCCGTCATAACATATCCGAGATAATCTGCTCTTGAAACACAGAGAAGTCCTTCCCTCTCCGCTCTTACATATTCGGGATTTTCCGGAGAGATAGCAACGGTATATACCACCGCATCATATCCGTCAAGATTTTTTTCATCATGCTCATAGTGCATCTCAATACCGTTTTTCTCAAGTCTCTCTGTCAGCGCAGTTCTGGTTCTGTCCGAACCGCCAACCTTAAATCCTCTCTGCTTTGTGATGATAGCAAGGGAGGACATATTTATTCCCCCCGCACCTATAAAGAAAACACTTTTGCAGCATTTCAATGCTTCATTTATTTTTTCATAGCCCAGATGTGTATTACATACAGACATAGTTATTGCCTCTCATTTCTCATTTATTACGGGTGACCTCTAAAAACTCTGCGTGCAGTGAGCGCAGAGTTTTTAGAGGTTACCAGCAGTTTGTGTGTTTATTTCTTCACAAAACCATAACATAAAATTCTAATTATTCACAAAAAAGTTAAATTGTATTTGAATAAGTGTCAAAAAATAACTATATAATAATATTGTGAATGATAAAAATAAACAAATTGACAAATTTGGGTATCCATAGGAGGTATAAAAATGGAAATCACCGATGTAAAAGTAAGAAAACTGTTTGACGAGGGTCCGATGAAGGCTATTGTTTCCGTCACCTTTGACCACGAGCTTGCACTGCATGACATTAAGGTCATCAACGCAAGAGAAAAGCTCTTTATCGTAATGCCCAGTCGCAAGAATCCCGATGAGACATACCGTGACATCGTTCATCCGATCAATGCAGCATTCAGAGCAAAGCTTGAATCTTCTGTTCTTGATGCCTATGAAAAGGCACTCAGCGAGGCTGAGCTTTATGGGGATGAAGCCGAAACAGCAGAGGAGACCACCGAGGCTCTCTGATATTGTTTCTTCATATTTTTCTTCTTTGCCGCCGCAGAATAATCTGCGGCGGATTTTTTTATTTCATTTTGTCAAGTATTTCGCTTATGACGATGCCGATGTTTTCTGCCATGCGGTAGAAGCCAAGGTCATTTGGATGGCAGCCGTCAATTGTACAATTATCTCTGTTATCCGAGCCGAAAAGGCATCTTCCGTCAATGAAATATACATTCTTATCGCCCATTGCTCTCGCATAGCAGAATGTATCCATGATAACTTGGCGGCGTTTATCAACACCATTTTGATCCTTTAACCATGCATCAGGCTTTGAGATCATTATGTAGGGAGTTTCGGGCTGCTTTTCTCTGAACAGATCATAAAGGCGCTGATGTGTTTCACGAAGATGATCGACCGTGGGGGCATTATGATCATAATCGCAAACGAAAATGCTCATATCAAGCTCTCGGAGATATTCTGCCATGGGAATCTCAGCCTTGCAATTTCCCGAAAAGCCAAGGTTTATATAATCAACATTATTCCATGCGGAAATTATCGCCTGATAGCAGTTTCCGGGTCTTGATGCGCAGCCGCCCTGAGTTATGGATGAACCGTAATATACAATGGGCTTTATCGGTCTGTATTTTGCGCCCTCACCGATATGACATCCATCTTTTATTCCGATATAGACCTCACTTGCGCCACCGTAAAGGGGAAAATTGAGGGTATAATTTGTCATCCCCTCTCTTACTTCAACATCACGGAGCTGCTCAAAGCCGCCTACTGCATTAACAGGCGGAATAAAAGCACAGGCAAAGGTGGTTTTTTCTTCAGTATTTCTATAAAGGTCAAAGCCGCTCTGCATTGCGTGGGTCATATGAGGACTGTGATTAAAATTCTGCTTTGTCTTTATGGCAACAAAGGGCGAATCGGTTGAAAAGCGCACTCTGCCGCCTGCGGTATTAAAGTTAAGTCCCCTGACACCGGGGCTTACCTGCTCTGCCACATCACAGGGCATTCTTATAAATGCGCCCTCATTTTTCGGCTCATAAAGTCCGTAAAACTCAAAGGGTGCTTTTCTTATGTCAAACCAAACTATGTCCTCTCTTCCAAGAGAGCTTTCAAGAGCAAAATTCGGATCTATCTTTGCAAGTATCATTTTTTATTCTCCAAATATTATTTATCGGTCAATTTCGCCATGGCTGAGAAGTGGTACCCCATCTCTTATTGTGAGAACTCCAAAGCTTCCCGCCTCATATTTTGCTTCACCAACGCTGCCGGGGTTGAAAGCAATTATGTTTTTTGAGAGCGGCTTTCCGCAAATGACCGTCCCCTCGGTAAATGTCTTATTATATTTACCGTGAGTATGACCGAAAAGCAGGATATCCGCATCCTTCTCTGCGGCATACGCCACCATTCTGTGAATCCCCTCGCCGTATTTCACATCATAAGGCTTATGACCGTGAAGCATAAGCACCTTAACGCCATCAAAATCGAGAAGAAGCTCCCTCGGAACACCTTTGTTTGTCCAAAGAAAATTATCTTCGCCGTTTCCTCTAACAACAAAGCATTTGTCATCCGGCAATTTTGCACATCTGACATCTCCGCATCCGTCACCGAGAAACAAAAGTGCATCGCATTCACCGCAAAGCTCCACCGCTCGCGAAAAAAGATCAACACGGCCGTGAGAATCAGAGAGCACCAATATTTTCATATTTATTTTTCTCCGAAGTTTTATTAATAATGCCGCTTGGCAAGGAAAGCCTGAAAGCATTCGGACATATTTCAATATCAATATGAGACATCTTTGTTATCTCACCGTCAAGGCAAACGCTGACTTCTCCATCAAAGTCTATGCTTGCGCTTTTGCATTTGTGATATTCCACATATTTCATAATACGCTTGCTTTCAAGATATGTACCTTTTTTGTATTTTGCGATCATAGTTGCAAATTGAAGTCTTGTAACAGGCTTCACAAGACAGAAATCAATAATTCCGTCATCGGTTCTTGCAAGCGGTGCGCAATGAAAGCCTCCTCCGTAAAAGCCTCCGTTTGCAAAGGCACAAAGGAAAAGCTCATCCTTTTCTACCTTCTTCCCGTCAAGGAAAAAGCTTTTCAGCTTAACTCCGGGCATTTTCACAAATTCAATGACAACGCCCGCAACATATGCAAGTCCGGATGAGATCATGGGCTTGCGTTTTATCTTTTGAACGCTTTCAACAACGGCACAGTCAAAACCCATGTTGACAAGATTTACAGCATAGCGATCATTAACGCGTATACCGTCGATCAACGATGATTTTCCGTCTATCTGTGCGGAAATATCCATAAAATGATCTGCGCTTCCAAAATTTTTGATGAAATCATTTCCCGTTCCGATAGGGATAACTGCAACCTCCGCATTCTGCGCTCCGACAGTTCCGCTAAACACCTCGTTTACCGTTCCGTCACCGCCGCAAGCATAGAAGCGAATCTCTTCATCCTTCTCTTCATTGCATCTTTCGCTGACATATCGCTGCGCATCTCCCACAGACTGAGATTTATATATTTCATATTCCAATTCAGCCCGTTTTTCAAAAGCAAGCTTTATTTTTTCCTCAAGCCGTTCAATTAAATCACCTCTCCCGGCTGCAGGATTGATAATAAAAATATGACGCATTGATCTCTCCTGATTTTGACTGTATTTTTATTCAAGTTGCTATCCTATTTATTATAACACAATGAGAAAAAAAAAGCAACATTTTTTGTAATGAAAATAAAATTTCAAGCATAGATTTTAGTAAAAAAGAAAGCAGGAGGAGATCTTTAATGGAAAATAAAAATACAAGTGCTCAAAAAGAGCCGATGGAATTCACCTTCACACCCGAACCCACAAGAGTAAAATGCCGTTTTTTTGAGAAGCCTATCACATATGAGCTTTCCTCAGACTATACCCTTCCAGATTATCTGCCCGAAATAAGAAAAATTCTCGGTATCAGACACAAGATATCACCAATATCGAGATATATCGGCAATTCGGTAGAGTTCTCGGGTCGAGTCGACTATGATCTGATCTACTGTTCGGACGGCGGTGAGCTTACCTCTGTTCCTCTCGGTGAGGATTTCAGCATTGATGTGACACCCGAGATACCGAGCCATATTGATTGGGCATCGGGAGGAGAAGCATTTGCATCATTCGCAGCAGAAGCAGTTAATGCCAGAGCCATGGCACCGAGAAAGATCAATGTTAAATGCAGGCTTTCCGGTAATTCCGTCTTTTATGGTTACGACGAGCCGCAAAGAATGGTCTCAGGCATCAAAAATGCCGAAAAGCTCCAAAGCGATACGGAATATACAAGCCATCATCAAAGCATGAGCGAGGTCATCGAGCTTAGTGATGAAATATCTATTGGCGGCGAAACCGAGCAATACAGATATATCGGAACAGAAGGAAAAGCACTTGTCGGCGATACAAACCGGAGCGGAAATATGCTGAACTGTCGAGGAGAGATAATATACGACACAGTGGCAGAAAGCAAAGAAAACGGAGAGTTTCGGCATTTTTCGGGAAAAATCCCCTTCACCCACAGCATAGAGCTACCGGCGGAGATCGACGAAAATTCCGTCCATTCGGTTATATGTCATTGCAACGAGATCAAGGTCTCTGACGGTGGAAATAAATATCTGCTTGATGCCGAGCTTCTGCTTGAGGTTGATTCGCTCAAAAACAGCAAAGTGCTGCTCACAGAGGATCTGTTCGTTCCTGGATATGATTCAGAGATAACATATAGGGATTTCAAATATGAAATCCTGTCAAAAAGCGGCTGTGAAAAGCTCACCTTGAATGAAACCATTGCATTAAAGGAGGCAAGTGAAAACGGAACCGAAAACGAAAAGGTAGATTGTATAACTGCCTTGAGGCTTGATCCCATAAAGCAAAGCGGAGAAAACGCCACAATTTGCGGAAGTATGAAAGCAAAGCTCATTTACAGATCTAACGGAGAATACTATTCACAGGAAATAAGCTTGCCATTTTCTGCCGACATTGGAAGCTTGCCGCAAGAAGAAAAAAGAAATGTGAGGGTATATCCATGCATTTGTAATGTGCTTTGCAGGATCAACGGCAAAGAGGCTGTAATTGAAGCCGACATTGCTCTTTCATATACAGTGATGCAAAAGGAGAAAAGAAAAATCGTTGACAACATAAAAATCGGAGATGTCAGCAAAAAACATCAAACGGGAATAACCGTTTATTATCCAGAAAAGGATGAAAGTCTATGGAATGTGGCAAAAAAATTTGGTATTTCCATGGATTCACTTGCCGCACAGAATGGCTTAAATTCCCCATCTGCCAAAGAACAGATAAGCGGTAAACATTTTCTTATGATAAGCTGAAATATAAGGAGGCTGATTTTCAGCCTCCTTTCATTTAAAAAAGAATTTGTCGGTGAGGGAGTTTCGCCTCTGCGGAGGCGACCGACGCCGCCGTCGGCTCGCGCGACCTTTTAAAAAAGGTCGATCAAAACTTCGAAAAAGGTAATTTTTATTGCTGTTTATCTGTGTTTCTACGGAAATTTT
>JAFXAN010000018.1 GCA_017517035.1 Clostridia bacterium | reverse complement strand
CCCGAAATACCCACCTTGGCAAGTATCGATGTGAGTGCGGCAAAAACGGCGGAGAGCACCGCGTAGATCATCCACGAACGCCCCTTCGCCTGTCCTTCGGTCTTTTTCTTTTCGACCATGAGAAAAATTCCAAGCGCGAGAATGGCGGTGGCGATCAGCTTGAATACCAGATTCGACGTCTCACCAAAGCAAATGATCGCGAGCAGGACGGTGAGTATCGTGCTTGACTTGTCAATGGGAACGACCTTATTGATATCCCCCATCGAAAGCGCCTTAAAGTAGCAGATCCACGAAGCGCCCGTGGCAAGCCCCGAGAGAATCAAAAAGATCAGTGGCTTGAGCTCGATTTCCACGATCGTGCCTTGCGATCCGACTACGAACACCATCACCCACGAAAAGATCAGCACCACAATGGTGCGGATCGCCGTAGCGAGGTCTGAGTCAGTCTTTTTGATGCCGCATTTGGCAAGAATTGAGGTTGCCCCTGCAAACACAGCGGAAAGTATAGCAGCAATCATCCAAAGCATAGTCACACCTTTTTCTTATACAAGTAATTATTTTCTGATGGGCAGCAGCATTCTCGTCTGCTTTTTGTATTCTGCAAAGCCGTCCTTTTGAGACTGGCGCTTATCAGCCATGGGAATGCTTACCGCAAGGAAAAGCACCGTGTTTGCGACCGCTCCTGCGATCAAGTACCACGCGCTTGGTGCCGCGCAAAGTACGGACAGACCCACGCCCCACCACATGAAAATCTCGCCGAGATAGTTGGGATGGCGCGAGTATTTCCAAAGGCCTATGCGAATAAAAGGCGCGGAGCGATTCTTGCGGAATTTGTGCATTTGAATATCCGCGATTCCCTGCATGGTCGCTGCGCAGAGGGACAGGCACAGGAACAGCACGCTTGCGATATTGGCTGAAAGTCCTTCACGGATGGCGTAAACACCGGGCAAAACACAGCCGTACACCACCAGCGTAGGCACCATATGGATGCCCACGAAATTGATGATGGGGTAAAATACACCCGTCTTTTCATGAAGCATGGTGTAACGCCAGTCCTGGTGCGTGAGATTCCCAAAGGTGTACGCCCAGTTCGCCGTCAATCGGATTGCCCAAAAGGACACGACCACAAGCAGAAGAACTCCGAGGATCGTCAGCTCCCTGCCGATGGCAAACGCCACGAGAATGACGAACGGTTGCACGCTCCAATAGGGGTCGTAGACCGATGCGTTCCCAAAGATGAGGCTGAAAATAAAGGTTGCCATGGTTGCCGCCACATCTGCGATGAGAAGCGACAGCCACCAATCCAGCGTGAGCGTGCGATAGGCAAGCACGCCCACCACGGTGGCAATTATGTATACCAGCGTGACAACAATAAAACTCACCGCACGGTTTTGCTTTAGCTTGTTCATACGGTATTACCGTACCTTTCGATAATTTTGGCGAGGATCTCCTCATCCGCCGGGCAGAACTCATAGTTTTGAATCTCGCTCGGTGTGATCCATTGGATGTCGTTGTGCTCCAGTTTCTGCGGTTCGCCCTCGGTGATGGTAGCGTTGAACAAAGTCAGATGTACCGTTAAGTCGGGATATTCGTGGACGACATCCATGAATACATTACCAACTGACAACGTCACTGCAAGTTCTTCCTGGCATTCACGGATAAGAGCTTGTTTTTTTGTTTCACCTGGCTCGACCTTGCCACCAACGAACTCCCAAAGAAGCCCTCTCGCCTTGTACGCCGGGCGCTGGCAAATCATGAATTTATCACCATTCCAAATTAGGGCTGCCACTACTTCGATTATTTTCATATTTCTTCAATTCCTAAACTCTTTAAGTATTGATAAGTTCCATCGTAGAACTTAGGCAACCAAGTGCCCATCCTCCGTTTTTGTCGGTGCAGTTGTTAACAAATCCTTTCTTGCAGAAAAAGCACTCACCACAGAAGGTTTCCACATTGACCATGACTCTATCACCGGGCTTCACATTCTTAACCGCAGAGCCGACCTCTTCCACGATGCCGACCATCTCATGACCGACCGTAATTCCTTCCACCGCTCTCGGCACGCTGCCGTGTTTGATATGCAAATCACTCGAACAGATGCTCGCAAGCGTGACCTTGACAATGGCATCCCTCTCGTGCTTTATAGTTGGCTTCGGCTTCTCAACCAAAGCGAATTTTCCTTTTGATGTATATGTGTATGTAAGCATAATTCTCTCATCCTATTCTTTGTATACTGCGGTGTAAATATCGATTACGATATAATTATACCACAAAATGCCTTTTCTTTCAACAGGATTATTCAAACAACAGGGGTAACAGTCTCTCTGCCTTGTTGTGCGTCGTAACATTTTACGATTTTCTTTACTGTGAAGTTTTTCAAATTTTTAGTACAAAATTTAATTTATGTCTTGACAATTATTCCAACCTGTGGTACAATTATAGCAGTTCTTATTTCATACCAAGGACTATCAGGTTACTATGATAAGGTTACTACCTTTTGTAGTACACCGCAAAGCTCTGGCGATCGGTTAACCCGATCGTCATCTTTTATGTATTACATATGTGCTGATAGTTCTTGGTATGAAATAACTATACGATGAACGGAAAGACCGTTGTCGAGGTTATAGTTCTCTGATAGTTCTTGGTATGAAATAACACTCTGCGGAGCTTTTTGAGGTTCTTATATGTTATAGTTCCCTGATAGTTCTTGGTATGAAATAACATCATAAAGTCTTTGAAATCTTCCCAAGCAGTTATAGTTCCCTGATAGTTCTTGGTATGAAATAACCCATTATCATCGCTTATGCTTTCACTCCACGTTATAGTTCCCTGATAGTTCTTGGTATGAAATAACATGTTCGGAATGACCGTCAAAGGCAATTATGTTATAGTTCCCTGATAGTTCTTGGTATGAAATAACGAAGCTGATGCGTGATAGGTTGGTTGAGCTGTTATAGTTCCCTGATAGTTCTTGGTATGAAATAACATATTCATATCATCACCTCACGCCTATATGGTTATAGTTCCCTGATAGTTCTTGGTATGAAATAACCTATCAGGCCAAAAGCCCATGAATCTTAATGATTCATGGGCTTTTGGTGGTTATAAAAACAGAAAAAAGAGGAAAAAATTCGGGATTAAAAGTTGTTTTTTCAAAAAAATGATATTTGTTCGTCTGCCGGACGTGCCTCCTCTGACGTCCGTTTTCCAACAAGAATTTTTATTGCTTCATATTGCTTTTCGGTTACTATCAAAATACGCACCGCAGATGATATCACAATACTCCGATATCCCATCGTCCCTCCTGTGTGCTCTGTTATTTCCCGAATCTTTGCCTCTTTTCCTTTTCGATCATTCTTACATTTCCAAGAATATCTACTTCATATTTTTCAAGCTTCAAACAGGTTTTACATGACGATCTGTATTCATATGTACTGTCATGTGTTATTCCGGTAACAGCTGTTGTTGCAATATCATATCCCTTAAAATATAGGAAAACTCCTTTGTCACCCTTGTATTCTCTGTTATCGGGAAGCGTGCTTTCCTTTTGCTTTTTTGCAAGCTTTATCGGCCGCTTGGAATACATTTTAAACAGGTCATTTCTGTACAGAGAAAAAACGAAATTCTCCTCTACCATAGGCTTCCAGATCTTGTTTCCGTTCTCATCCTTGGCTGATGTGGGGGTCAGATTGGGAAGCTCGTCCTTCACTGTATCGGCAACATATATCGGAACAAAATAGTATCCTTCACCCTCAACATAATACACATCGCATCTGACAAGTGTATCATTATCCGCAACTCCGCTATCATCAAGCACAGAAACCGTTCTGGATGCCCTTTCAACTATCTTGACCTTTTTCACAAGCGGGCCTCTGCTTCCATCTGAGCGAGGCTTATAGAAAGAATCTTCAAATGCCTTCTTGGCATCACCGCCAAATTCTTGCAAACGTTCCTTAAGTGCTGAATAAAGCAATCTGTCACTTTCAGGGTTGAAATATCCCTCTATCTCTCCTTCCTTATTCAGCTTTAATGAGGTCAGAGCCACCTTTGAAATAACCATTCCGTAGTCCGAAAGCTTTCCGCTCCTTACGGTCTCCTTGTGGGCTGCTCCGGTTACCTTATGATTACACATATGAGAAACAAATGGCGGTTTTATCTCGTCTATATCTATTTCCTCATAGCTTTCATAATTTACATCATCAAGCATCTTATGCATTAAGGATGCATCCTGCGTCAGTCGAATTGCAAGCTCATCGGAGAAATGTGGCCATGGGCGGGGGAACCTTCCAATGATCTCTCCTGTTTTTTTATCAACAACATATTCACCAACTTCTTCGGTTTCTTTATATTTGGAATATTCTGTGATCTTGTTTATCATTCCTTGTGTAACACAAGCAATAATTACGGCATCTATCGCATGATGCATATCACCGTCTTCTCTTATCTTATTTATTCCCCACCGCTTTCTTACATATCCGGTAATTGCACCGTTTACAGCAAGTACCCTTCTCTTTTTATCAACGGCAGATGGGGCAAACAGCATATTGTTGTTGATATATCGGTACATATACGATGAAATAAACTGTGTATCCTGCAAATTCCTTTGCTTCCATTCGTTTTCATCGCTTATACTCTCCTTAAGCAGCCTTGACTTTTTCGCCGCACTGAAATTGAAGCTGTTTAGTCTGACGATATATTCATCAAGTCTTGATCCTTTAAGATACTCAAGAGGAAGTCGATTGCCCTTTTGACGGTTTTCTCTCGCTTTTACAAGCACCTTATTTACCATTCTGTCATCAAAGCAACGACTATATGGAACGATGTG
This sequence comes from Clostridia bacterium, assembly GCA_017517035.1. Lineage (GTDB taxonomy): Bacteria > Bacillota > Clostridia > Oscillospirales > CAG-272 > SIG710. Next base: position 34,699 of record JAFXAN010000018.1, on the reverse strand, counting down.
GTCAACATCCACATATCCCGGCTCTGTCAGTCTTTCAAGCTCTATCGCTTCACCGGAATAAGGGCATCTTCCGTCCTGTTCCTTCCAAAGCTTATATTTCACAATATCCTGCCCCTTCGGAGCACCACTCATATACTCGCGAAGCTGTTCCATTGCCTTCTCATTTTCCCGAGCATTGTCGTCCTGAGCCTTCTTTATCTTGTTACGCTCATCAAGGCTCTTTGACATTTCTCTTGCAAGCTCAATGTTTATATAGACAGGACTCTCATTTCCCATTTCTCGTATTATTGCATTTATCACCTTTATAGTCTGTGAAAGTGCACGACGTACAACGGGAGATGTTATACTGCTGTCATCCGAAGGAATCGGTGGGAGAAACAAACTTTGATTATGTATTTCTGCTTTAAAATTATATCCTGCGGCTTCACAAGCTTTATCATATGTCATACCCACTTCCAAATGAGGAAGAAGCTTTTTGCACGCCTTTATGCTAAGGTGTCCGTATTTTGAAAAATTCGGAAGCTTAATAAGCTCTGCAGCTATCTCATCGGATATTCCGTTTTTCTTCAGCTCGTTCAAAATATCATCGTCAGAAAGATTCTTGGATAAAGCCTCTCCTATAGCATCAAGATTTTCGTGAGTCAGCCTCGTGAAATAAACATCCGATACCTTTTTCAGACATTTTCTTATTTCATGGTATACCTTAAGATCACGAAGTTTTTCCTTTTTCTCCGCCTTATCCCTTTCACCTTTCTCATATCTTATGCCAACAAAATCCTCATCATCCGAAAGATTTAAAAGTTTACGGATCTTTGCATAAGACAGCTCAGCCACATCATGCGCAGCACTGAAAATTATCATTCTCTCACTATCATCAAGTGACCTTGATTTGCCACCCAAATTAACTCTTATGTGATTGATATGCTGCCATAGATTGAAGCTTTCAAATGAATATGTTGCCTTTGCTGCACGTGGTTCGCCCTCCTCAAAAGTACATTTGCCTCTCATTCGTTCAATCTGATTGCCACTGTAAGGACCGGACCCCGGTCCTTCCGCAAAGGAACGCTGACTAACAAGAATGCCGACATATTCATTTTCAAGAGTTTCACTTGCGACAGAAGAACCAAACCTGCGTTGACACTCAAAAATCAATCTTGCTTCAGCCTCAACAGATTCTCTATCAACCGTATTCGCATAATTCTGGCTCTTATTTCGCTTATACTCTGAAAACTTGGGATCCTTATACATCATCTCTCCAACGGTGCGATATCCCTTGGTTATGCAAAGATCCTTGTTCTCACTAATCGCAGAAAGCAGCTTTCCGCCCTCATCATCCGCCTCATCAGCTGCCTTCCGGTTGGATTTGAAGCCTCTTCTTTGAGCAAGATGAATAAGTATTCTCGCAAATTCTTCATTTGTTATTTTACGGTCAAGAGCCTCTGTCCTCAACTCATAGATATCTCCAAGCTTACCGTCATAAAGATGCTCCAATGTGTTTTTATCAAGTATCCCGCACGAAACAATCAAGCCTCTTATCCTTTCCAACCGGTGACGGTGACGGCGAAGCCTTCTGCGAAGTCCTCTCGCCTCCCGTCTCGGGGCAGCAAGTGAACTACCATCCTTCGGATTCTCAGCTTTCTCAAATATTCTTGTACCCATGCGTACTATCCTCATTGGCATGTCGCTTGCATCAAGTTCAAGTATTGAATATCCCACCGATGCAATGCCGATATCAAGACCAATTGAATATCTCATTTTCTTACCATCCTTCTACAATATTTGGTATCGTTTTTCATTATAACACAATTTTGTTAACCTGTCTATAGCTTCAAAAAACATTAGAATAATTTTTTCATGATTCCCATTTTTACGACTATTGACAATCGCCTGAAAAAGAGGTATAATAAGGCACCGAAGGTCCTGAAATTTGCATGGTGCATAGGAAATCGGTGCATAGCAGAGGTGCATAGTGGGTGAAATTATGCACCAAAGTACATGATTTGCGAAGCAAGATAATCACAAAAAAGGTGCAAAAAAGCATAAATACGGCACGATATTCCGAAATAAGACAAAAAAACGGCATAGTTTCCTTCCGGGGACGCCATTGGGGTGGTAGAGGCCGCAAGTTCAAGTCTTGTCACTCAGACCAGTTCGGAGGTTCATAATGAACCTCCGAATTTTCTTTATTTTACGGGCTTTTTCGGGCTTTTGGGTGATCACACCGCCTCGAAAACGTCCGCTATTTTTTTGCTCAAAATCGGCTCAAAATCGGGTACGACCACATATTTGACCACATTTGTCACGAAAAAGCTATATTCCATAAGGGTTTTCGGCACTTTGCGATTTTAATTTTATGCAAAATGACGGCGGTTCTCTGCTTTGAGAACCGCCGTTTTAAGTTTTTAGGATAGCTTTTTCTTTGTTTTCTGCGATGCAATATCTGCACTTTAGTTTTGCATTAAGCTGAAAATATTATTGCTTCGATTCAATCCACAAATAGAAGTTTTCCAAGGCATCAAGCATCAACCCTCCTACCTCATGCCTCAAAAATGTATCTTGATTGATACCTTTTGATTCAAAACATTCGAAGAGTTTCCTGTTAAAATCGTATTCTTCACTGAATGCAATAAAGTCTTGTGTATTAACTTTAGATAGCCTTTCTTTATCAATCAAATTGTGCAATACAAAAGCTATACTCATTTTATATCTGATCGTATCTATATGCTCCACTGTTTTCAGATTTTCAGTAAGCAAAGATATATAGTGTAATACCACGGGATATCTAATAAATGGTATACAATTATATTCCAAACATGAAATGATAACATCTATTGCTTGTTGTATACATCCATACACCAGCATGAAGAATTTGTACGCATCTGATTTGGAGTCATCTATCATATAGTCGTTTTCTTTTAGAGCCTCAGCAAACCGCGTCTTAAAATCAAGGTTTCTATCATCGCTTTCGGAAAAACGAACTAAATCCTCTATATCGCTTCTGGCATGACTCAAAATATCATCGAGAGTATTACATTTTGAGAAAAAATCTTTTAGACCTTCAATGTCGATAAATAAACTTGCAAACGTGCGCTCTCCAAGTTCAAAAAACTCTTTAGATGAAGCATACTGATTGAACAATCTCAAAGGCACTACAAATATGCTACCTTGACAATTTTCAATTATTTTAATGTCATCTTCAGCTGTTTTCCCAATTTGACCGTACAATGTATGAGATGCTTTTCCGTCTGCTAAGTTTTTGCAAATAGAAGAATATTTACTAAGCGGATCATCTACAATATGCTGCTGTCCAATAAGAAGAAACGGAAGATGCTCATTATCATCATAATCCAAATAAGTGGCTGCCGTAAAAACATAACTCTCATCGCCCGCAAATCCAAACGCCAGATACAATCGGACAACATCCATATGCCTGTACCAAAACAAATTTATTTCATCTAACGCCTGAACAGAAAAGTCAGTTTTTAACTTCGGCAATAATTTCTGAAGCAATGTTTTATATTCAATTTGTATTTGCGTCATCTTCTCCATTAAAAGATTTGATTTCAAAACCAATCACCTCCTCAAATAGTGCTTTTGGCAAAGAATATAACTCGTCTAAAAATGATAAAGTTTTATTCATCACCATCACGCAATCAGGCATTACAGATTTTAAAACTATTATATCATCAATGTCAGGAATGCAGTGATATTGATGAGCAGGATTGTTGCATTTTAATAACGAAGATTCTCTAATAGCGCCCCACAAACCATGCTCAAAAGAAGAATCATAGTCATAATATAAACCGTATAAAAGTTTTTCGTCTACACTATCAAATTTTTCTCTAATGCCCTGTTTATTAAAATATCCTGTATCCATATTAATGAATTCTTCCTCCTTAAACTCATTAACAATTGCCTCGATATATCCTTGATCGAAATGGGGTTCACCTTCTGCACCAAACTCTCTATGCTTTGCCAGCACAAGCTTATAACTTCCTAACCCATACAGTTTATAATCTTTCCATATATTCTCGTGATTAGCTTCATTTTTCACAAGATACTTCATCATCATGTAATTCTCGATGAGCCCTCTTACACAATTTCTACCGGAGATAGAATTAAACAAGTTGTGCTCATACGCTTCTTTCAATCGCTTATAGGAATACGTAGCTATCCCCAACAAAACATTCATTTTATCTTCAAAAGGAGATACTGCAACATATAGTTCAGATAAATACTCGAAAATCTTATGAAGTTTTTCCATGTATTCATCAATGTCACGTTTTTCAATTGGGAACTCAAGTGTATAAAGTGTGCATTCTGTCATTTCACTAATTCTCCTCCAAAATTTTTGTATATATATTGAATCGGGTTCTTCGAAATTTAGCATCATCATCTCAAGAGATCTAACACTCGGTCTTACCATTCGCATCTCCTCAGCACCATGAGATAGTCGAGGATAACTCGTAATAAGTTCGATTTGTTGTTTTGGTAAATGCATTCTGCCTTTAAGCAAATAATAGTAAAGGGCAACAAATCTAATGTCGGTTGACTCATGGGTTTGATGCCCCATTATCTTTTTCATCGTGTCGGTTAATGCATCACATCTCTCCTCTATGCTCAAATCAACCATAAAGAAAGCCTCGCAGAATTCAGGATTATCACTTTCTGTAGCTATAACAGTTAACGGAGCAAGAACTTCACGTCCGATCTCACCTATTATGAAATTATAGAATTTCTTTTGAATGTCCGATTCCAATTTTAATATTTGAGATAACCTCGCTGTAGACAAGTCAGGTGCTAACTTATGCAACTCCAAAATTATTTTATATAGTTTGTTTAATCCTTCATTGCGCCCCAATGTGTGCAATATCAAGCCAATCCAAACATACTCCGGCATGCGACCGTATGTCCAAGACTTTTCATCAGATAACTCTTGCATTAACGGTATAGAATTGATGGGAGTAATGAATTTTCCCTTTTTCAATTTATGATCTGATAACTTGCTTTTCATTGTTACTCCTTTTCTTTGTTTACTGCGTCTCAAATTTTGAGGCGTTATTCTTTGTTGTGAAAGAGGCGATTCTCGTAAAAAACGAGAATCGCCTTTATGGAACATTACTCCGAAAGAGCCTTGTTAAGTGTCTTTATCCATCTTAAATCATCGGACTCAAACCTTTCAATAAAGTCCATAAAATTAGTGCTACTCGTTGTCTGATCTCCACGGTTAATATTTGCAATTCTAAGCTTCATCGCCTCATAGTTGGTCCTGGTGATCTTTCTACAAATCGCTTTCACTTGATCTTCATGAGCGTCATAATCCGCCACTCCCGTCAAATCGCAAATCAAAGGAGCGTTTGTCCTCTTTGACTGTGTGGTTAACATTACATCTCCAAAATGTGAAAGAATGATCTGCATGGTACACGGATTAGCAAAAATCACCACCTTGCTTGATGCAGAGGTCTTGTTGTGAAACTCATTGATTTTCCTTTTGACTTGCGCATATTCTCTGTACGGAGCTTTATCCGTGTCACAGAAAACAAGAATCGCTGAATAGCTATTATTGTTATATTCGTTCTGATATCTCGGGAATATATTGGACGCACTTTTTACGTTTATGGGAACAAAGTCATAAACATCTTTCCATACTCGTAATTCCTCAAGCCGGTTTATATAAGAATGATCCTCTAACCCCTCACAGATAATGCAGATTTTCTGTTTTTTACTGATTTGAGGAAGATTAGCCATTAGCGAATACCTCCTCCAAAGTCTTGAACAGGTCCGGCTCTGGGAGCGCACCAAATACACCCATGCGATATCTGTCAATCAAATCGCTTACACCCCTTACACCGTCTTTTTCAGACGTGAACTCTGTTAAGGAGTACAGATATGCATTATCTCTGTCTTTATGAGCGAACCAAATTTGGTCTTTTCTAAACAGGTTTTGGCAATCCAGTAAGGAAACGTCATGCACCGTACAAATCAGCTGTGCTTCTGCATTCAGTTCATTGTTGAAGAGTGCAACAATTGCTCGGGTAAGTTTAAAGTGCAAACTGTTATCAAGCTCATCTATTACCAATATCTTGCCATTTTCAAGTGCATCAATTACATAACTTGCAATTGCTGCAATCTTCTTGGTTCCGGTAGAATCAAATATAATACTCGGTACAATTTTTCCCTTATATACAGATGCTAAATGAAGCATTTCCATAATAGGTGCCGCTACATTCAATGCATTCTCCTGAGGCTTTACATTTTCTTCGGGCAGATCAATCCTAACCTTTAATTCATCATCGCTCAGGTATTTGTAATCGTCCATTGACAAATCGGCATTCAGAATGAAGTTTACTATCTTGGTTTTCTTCTCATCTGACATTTTCAGCATATCAATCGTTTTCTTAAGAGGAATATTATTCATGTCAATAATATCAATCTTTTCTGCAAATCCAACGATAATCTGTTTTGCTTTTTCAAGCATTTCAAAATGTTCGACATCAATCAAATGAATCAATATATTGTTTTTGGACGCGACTTTCATTACAGTAACTAATTCGCTGTTTTCGCACTTATATACTTGGTCCACAGTATCTTTGATAAACCATGTAGTTTCTTTTCTGTTCTTATGAACATCATACGATACTTCAGCAAATCGCTCATACACATATTCATTCGTTTGAGCGTTATATTTTACTTCGAACAAATACTCCGTTTTTTCCGAGAGAAATACAACTTCAAATTCTGCAATAGGATTGTCGCTGAACAAATTACTATTCATCCTTATTCCTGAGCGATTCAGCATCATATCTCTAATCGCTGCCAAACATCTAATGAAATTAGTTTTTCCGGCATTGTTAGGACCAATCAACATCGCAGTTTTCAAAACATGTATTTGTCCAAAGGATGTCAAGTTGCTCTTGAATCGTTTGTGATGCATATTAGCGCGCATCGAGAATTCTACTTCGTTGTTGTAAATAAAGCAATTGTTTAATTTCAAAGAGATCAACATAACTCTTTACCTCTCTTTCTTCACTAATATTATATACAAAAAATATTTTTTATGCAATAGTTTTTCACAAAAAATTTATTTTTTACAATTTATACATGTTTTTTTGTGATTTTAGAGCGTTTTCCATCGTTTTACTTGATTTTTTCGATTAAATTGTTTTTTAATCACTGCGAATTGCCCATATAGACAATGGGGCGTCCTATTCTTTGCTTACTGCATATCAATTTCTGACTTTATCGAATCCCGAACTCCGCTTTCATCTCCTTGATCAGCGCCTCAAGCTTTACCTCGCACTCTTCCTCGCTATCAGCGTAGATATTCCGTGCGATGCGCTTACCATTAACCGTCGGAGTATATCTCTCTTCCCACACGTTCTTGCTGACCTGATGGATCGAACCTGTTCCACGCTTGCGGTATTTGAGCTGGTAGGACTTAAATTCCACTGTTTTAGGCTTGTTGGCGTCATTGGTGGGTTCTTGTCCGTCACCATTTCCATCGCCACAGTAGGCGTCAGAAGCGGTCACATCCGCGCCGAGAACTGTGCCAATGGCTTCGTCGATCTTTTTTGCGGCATCTCGCTTCATCTGCTCGGAGCTATGTGCATAGACGTTCAAAGTTGTTTCTACGCTTTCGTGCCCTATGGTGCTCGCCAAGGTCTTGACGTCCATGCCGTAGTGGAAGGCGTTAGAGGCGAAGGTATGGCGCATGGCGTGGAACGACATGTGCTCGCACTCAGCTCGTTCGAGAATCCTGGCAAGTGCTTTTCTGCACGCTGACGGATCTCTCGGCACATCCTCTTTCTTCACGGGTGATGGGAACAGCCATATCGAATTGACAGTTTTCCGATACTCGGTGAGCATTTCGAGTACAGGTGGAGAGAGAATGATACTTCGCTCCGATGCCTTAGTATTGGGTGGATCGATTACCAATTGCCCTTTAACATACCGTACCTGCTTTGTAACAGAGAGCGTTCCGGTTTCGAAGTCGATATCCTTCCATTGCAGACCGACTATCTCACCACGACGCAAGCCTGTGGCAAGGTCGAGTGTGAACATCTCGTAGAATCCTTCGATCTGAGCTTGGTACAGGAGCTTTTGCATCGCTTCGGGCGTGAGTATTTTGACTTCGGGCGTTTTCTTAGGCGGTAGTTTGCATCAAATAGCAGAATTCTGACGGATAAGCTTTTCCGCAACCGACTTTTCAAGTGCGGCTTTGCAATGAGCATGGATGCTTCGAATCACCTATTTGGCAAGTCCCAGACCGCAAACATCGCGCTTGACAGGTCTACCGTTTGACTTGAGCTTGGCGCAGAAATTTTCCAAACGTACCCGTTATCAATTTTACATCTATTGACAACCGCCTTAAAAAGAGGTATAATAAAAGCACCGAAGGTCCTGAAATTTGCATGGTGCATAGGAAATCGGTGCATAGCAGAGGTGCATAGTGGGTGAAATTATGCACCAAGGTACATGATTTAAGGAGCAAGATAATCACAAAAAAGGTGCAAAAAAGCATAAATACGGCACGATATTCCAAAATAAGACAAGAAAACGGCATAGTTCCCTTCCGGGGACGCCATTGGGGTGGTAGAGGCCCCAAGGGCAAGCGCTTGACCAACTGCGCCACACATTGGGCAACAGATTTATTACGCATTCAAAATCTCGTATATATTATTAACTATAAACCGCTGTGCTTTGGTATCAAACAAAACCGCTATGTACTCGCCCTCGCGTCCCATTTTTGTCTCTGTTAAAATTCCCATAGCTTTACCTTGTTCTGTAGGCATTTTTCTAGGTTTTCCAAAAGGATCGGTAGTTTCACATAAAAGTCCTTGCTGAATCAACCACTGATTTAGTTTTTGAACAGAAAATGACTTCATAAGAGGATTTTTAACAAGAGCATCTAATTTTTTTGAGATCTCGCTTCCGGAAATTGGATACGGGGAAACCTCAAAGTTTGCCAGTTGCTCCGGTGTTATTGAAAAAGGGATCGTCTTCTCTACCTTACCGATACCACCATTTTCATACACTTGTCCAAGAATATCGGACACGTAGAAAAAGCAGCGCGACAAACGTACATTATTGATAACGTCACCCTCCGGAATCATAGTATCATCCAAGGGGTTTATTCCATTCGCCAACTTATCAATAAATGATTTTGCATAAGCGATTTTTTCAAGTTCTGTCATGGGTTCTATTTCATTTCTAAGTTACTCTTGGGCAGTTGGAAAGGGGTAGCGATAAGCATCTTTGATTCTAAAATTTATATGTTTCAAATCTGAAGAGTGCCATTCGGACGTACCAAGCCATTCTACGATATTATTATAATCAGCATGGTTGGGATCAGTGAGTATTTTCATAAGTTCATCAAAACCGTGAGCCCCTCCGCAATCCTCCATAGGGGCATCTCCAACAAGCTCTATGCAACGAGCATAAGGATCGTTACAATTTTCTATAAACCGATTCAATTTGATCGTATGCATCCAACTATCACCAAAATCGTATTCATATTCAATTAAACGCTGTTTTTCAAACACTTCACGAACGGTAATTTTCTCACTATCTATCGCTTGAGTTTCAAAAATTTCATCTTGCATAAACAATGGTTGAACTATAGTTGTCGGAATTCCTTTGGCATCCTTCTTCAATATGAAATTATGGTAGTGATAATCTTTCCATTCAAATATGTTTTGTAAAACCATATGCAGTTGATAAAAGTTAAAATCGCTTGGAATCATAATCCTCCTCTTACAAGGAGTCAGCAAATCAAGAGTAACCTCGAGCTCCGCCATATGGGCAGACTGAATCGCTTCTCCATATTTTTCTTTAAGAGAGGACAGTAGAATTTCACAAGGCAAACAAAATCCATCCGAAGCTATCAAATTAGCATTTATCCAAGGCAAAAGACTCTTTTGAAACATACCATTTGCTTCAAACAAATTGCTAAAGAGACCTACTCTTTCACATGCCCTATTACAGTAGGTTATCACAGAACGAGAAGCGGTTTTGCTAAAAGTAATATTCTTCGAGCAATCGATAATATATTTTTCTATTATTTCATCTGAAATATATTCGCTCTCCATCATCGAACGAATGCCATCCAATATCAATTTCTGAATTTGCGAAATGCTTTTCGCCGTAATTCCATAAAGAATAAAGCAACATTTGGCTTTATCGTTCATAACAACCAATGTTTTGCGACGATTCACAATAATAAGATTTGCTGTCCAAGAAAACAAAGGATCTGTCAATCCATTCTCTTCAACAACACCAATACCGATATAATCAAGTACCTTTTTTGTACATCCGATAATCATACTATTCCTCCTGTTAATCATTCGGATTTATTATACTACAAAAACAAATAAAGTGCAACAGTTTAAGTGTAGATTCTTATTTCTTGCACTTTATTTGTCATAATGATAAAGTTATATAATTGTACATATTTCCCTGCTACGCAATCTCACTCTATTTGCTACGCAACTTGTTACGCAAAATAGTATTTGAATCATTTTGTGGTTCAAAAAATCTATTTAATTCACCCAAATTGCGTGTCAAATATATGTACTAAAGGCATCTACTCTCTGTGCGTAGTGGCCGAAAGTTCCAAAATTGACCGGTTGGGGTGGTAGAGGCCGCAAGTTCAAGTCTTGTCACTCAGACCAACAAAAGCAGGATAGACCTTGTGTCTATCCTGCTTTTCCTATTTTAATTTTACGATTCTGAGCTTTGCAAATGCGGCACGTATTTGCCCGTTTTGTGCTTTGCTAAATGTAGTTTCAGTTAGTAAAAACCATATATTAAAAAATGGTGATGCAGCGTGTTTATTCTTTTAGAAAGGAAAACGAAAAGTAAAATAATAAAAGCTACATCACCATGGCGTATGTATTTTTACTCCACAGGAGTTTCCTCTACTACAGGCTCTGTACCCCAAATGATGTTTTCTGTTGAGATGCCACTGTTTGCAAAGGCTTTTTCATCTCCGATTATATTTGTTCCCTCAAAGTTTACCTTGCCTTCGATCATTATGTTGCCTACACACCAAACTGCCTTGAGATTTGTGATATATGTAAAGTCATTTAAAATGGTTATCGCCTTATCAGATACTACACTTGGAAGGTGGATATACTCGATATTTTCCTTTTTGGAAGATGAAACACCGGCAAAAAGGTATGATGAAGAAGAAAATCCAACACCGTCAAGGTAGCTCAAATCTATAAGACCATCAACTCTCATCGTCTTCACCTTGCTTACGGCAGTAATATTGGGAGCTTTATTAAACACCTCGGTTCCGGTTCCAACAAGTGTATCCGGATAAACCACATATTTAACATCCGCATTATTTTTAAAGTCACCGAAGCCAAAGGCTGTCAGGCCATCATCATAAACGATTGTTTCAACAGCAGCATTACAGCAAGATTTAAGCATTTCTGTTGTTCTGTAAGCTTTACCTGTTCCTCTTACGATGGCAACAAGTCCGTTATTTTCAGTTTCAAAGACTTGAATAGTCGTATCGTTTGATGAAAAATTGGGATCGGTTGAACGCTCAGATACTGTAATAACATTATCCTCAAGTTCGTAGATTCTTGTTCCGCCGGAATATTCAGTTGTTCCTTCTGTAAGTTCAAATCTGCAAGTATCAAGCACCTTCCAAAGAACCTCGTTTTCGTCCTGATCCGCAGAATTGATAATTCCGTTTGCAAAGCAGTTTATAGTAACATCGCAAAGGCTGGGATAATAAACCTCATCATTTTCATAGTAGCTATCTGAATAAAGGATATAGTTTGTTCCATCCTTTGCCCATACCTCATAGCCTCTTGCGCAGATCTGTGCAGAATAATAATTTTCTCTGAAGTTTATGATAGTTGTAGCGAAATTCACCTTACCGTCTTCATTATCATTGAGCGTGACACCTACAATTTCACCGTTCTTATAAACTGCGCTCTTAACGATCTTTGCTTGAGATGCTTCAAGAGTCTCAGGGTCAAGAAATGCATATTCGGAATTTTCCTTTGTCGAAAGAATTGTGCCATACTCTACAAGTGTATATCCCTCATTCACAACTGAACTATCACAAAAGTAAATTATACGAAGTCCGTTTTCTGCGTTTTTAGTAGGATCTGCATTTGTTGGAAGAACCTTAGTTCTCACCTGATAGCCCTCAAAAGTGAGCGCTTTATTAAGAGCTGAAGGATCAAATTCTTCAGGATAATTAACAATTGTGATGTTTTTTGCTATTTTTGTTGTGTTAGGGAATGCTGTTAACATTTTTTTCAGTTCGGTTATGTGAGTTTCACCAACAGTATCTTTATAACAATATACTGTTACAGTTCCTGTTATTTTTTCAAAGAAATACTGCTTATCTTCAGTATATCCTCTTGTGTTTGTTGTGCCTTCGCCAAAAAGAACAGTTATATCATTTGCTGCGTTCTCTGAATTAATACCTTGAAGAGAAGAGTTGTTAAGCTCTGTAACATATCTGAAATCAAAGATGCTATTGCCATATTCAGCAGGATAGCTTTCTCCTAAAACTGTTATGCTGTAAAGATTTTTACAACCATACAGTGCATTGCTGCCGATAGTTTTTATTGAGGCAGGCATAATAATAGTTTTAAGATTGTTCATATTTCTGAAGTATCCGAAAGATGTGAGATTTTGCGCCTCAATTACAATATTATTGATATTGTCTTTATTGGCTCCCCAGGGATAATGTTGAGTTGCAGTAGTACCGCTTGTAATAGCGCCGGAATATGTATAGCTTGTTCCTGTGCCGTAAATTATAAGGGTCTTTGCTTTATAAGTGTTTCCTGTGGCTTCAAGCGTTCCACCGTTTTCAAGGAATGCCCAGTTCAGCGTTCCTTCTGTGCTGTGAAATGTGCCGTCAAGCACATCTGCTGCTGCAGAAAATGTCAGCATAAAGGTTGCAGCAATAACTAAAATTGCTACAAAGATAAGTGATCTAACAGTCTTTTTCATCATTTTTCTCTCCTTATTTCTTCAAAAATTTTATTTGTATCCTCAAGGCTGAGGGTAAGGGGACTGTTCATAAATTCATCGCCATATCCGAGACCTGCTATGTGTATCGGAGGTGCCCAAGCAAGCATATATGCCATTTTTTTGCCCTCGCCCGTCATCTTTTCAAGATATCCGATAACATCGCGACAGGAGAAGATCTCAGACTGAACCTGACCTTGATCCTTTATTGCCTTTTTTGCGGAATTTGGACCAAATTCTGTGAGAGCAAATATCTTACCCGTGCTTGTAAGATCCGCATATGAAGGAGTTGTGTTCACCTTAGAATAATCACCGTCAGTGTACCAGTCCATGCCGACCATATCAACATAGTTGTCTCCGGGATAGCCGTAAAGAGGGGCTGTCATGGATGATTTTTCTTCTCCTATGTTAGGACTGAATACCCAGATAAGATTTGTAAGTCCTCTTTCCTTTGTCATATAGTCATAAATATACATCCAAAGGTTTCTGAAGGACTCCTCGGAGACTTTATAGAAGGTTCCGTCGTCAAATTTTTGAACCATGCTAAACCAGAACCAAGAGCCGTTCGTTTCGTGAAGCGGACGCCAAATCACAGGTATTCCCTTTTCTTCAAGGACCTCAAAGATATCTGCAATGGCACTGAGCTCGCTTGTAAAGGACTCATTTATATCAGTTCCCTTTGTAACAAGCTCTTCCCAAACATCATCCTTGCCGAGGAATCCTCTGGGGTCATAAACATTGGGGTCGAGATGGTGGGGATTTGAGAAATGCGCACTTACCGTAATTATTCCGCCCTTTGAAGCAAATTCAATAAGGTCCGCCATAATGCACTCAACACCGCTTTCACCTATTTTGGCGAGATTTGCTTGACGCAGATCAATTCCTATCATAGCAAGATCCTGACCTGTTGCATTTTTAAAATCTTTGACGGTATGCGCAACAGTATTTCTCAAAATAGCCGGAGTTTGTTCACCGATGATTATTCCTTCTGAATTATACGCATATTCGAGAACCTTCATCAGCTCTTCCTTGGTATAAGAGCAGGAGAGGTTTTCGCTGAAATTCATTTTTTTATCCATAGTTGCTTCCTTTCCTTTAGTGTTTTTAAGAGCATCATCTATTCTGTCAGAACCGAAATTTATATTGCGCTGAGAATAACCGATATTGATATGTCCTTCCTCAATTGTGAAGGAAAGCTCCGAAATATCCTCGCTGAATGAGAGTCTGATCTGATTTTTTGTGGTATAAAGGTTATCTGTTATAACCGGATGAACATCCGAATATTTGATGAAAACATCCTTTATTGCCTTTGCCTCATCCTTCAGCTCCGCTTCATCACAAAAAATTGAAAACTCGGAAATGTCGGTACCCTCAACATTGATCTTCTCGATAATGACCTGTGGCTCAAAGTAATATCCTTTATCTGATTTCGGTACACATACATATGAATCCTTGACCATATGCGTAAGCCACAGGTTTGCCGCTTTATCTACAGCCTCATCAGACCCGCCGCAGATAACTATCTTGTTATCTACCTTTTTGATCACATATGAGCTATATCTGAGAAGCGATTTTGCGGCTTCCTTTGAAGGAATGCGCTTGGTTTCACCAAGAAGTATTTCCTTGCCCGAATCGCCGGAATAGTCTGTTCCGATGGCGATACTTGCACCGGTTATCTCTTCAAGACGAATCTTGAGAGCAGCGGCAGTTGCTTTAAGCTCATCCGAGCACTTATCGGGTCTCACTATTCTGTATTCGGCAATGTCGGGAACATCGACCACAACAGTTGGTGGAATAAATTCAACCTTTCCGTTATTTTCATAGGTGGATTCGCTTGCACAAGAGGCGAAAACAAGAATCGCAAGGGTCAGAATGATTATAACATTAATTTTTTTCATATCATTTACCCTTCTTTCTCGTTTTAATAACAAATATACCCACCACCGCTACGGCAACAACAATCGCCGTTATAATTATCGGAAGTGCCGAAAAATCACTTCTTTCGGCTTCAGCTTTTAGTTCTTCAAGCTTCTCCGAATCAGTAGAATTCATCGTTCCACCTATCTCAAAGATAAATGTGGGATATGTTTCGCTCTCACTTTCGGAAACGCTCTCAACCTCTGTATCCAAAACAGAGTCGGAATCAAGAACTGATTCTTCTCCTGCAGCCCCGCTGCTCTCGGGAGGAATGCAGGTTATGGGAACAGGCGTTGCCTCTGAAGCATCAAAGAATGAAAATTCCTTATCCTCAGCCCAAGTCTCGGCATACGAGCCTACCGTACCGTAAATATTGGCAAGATTCGGGTTGTTTTCAAAAACAGACTCACCGATCTCGACCACCTTATCGCTTATTATTACATTTGCAATAAGGTAGCAATTTTCAAAAGCGAACGATTCAAGCGCATGAACCTTTGAAAGATCAGCAGTTCCCTCTATAGGATCTGTTCCCGCTCTGTAAATTGATTTCAGATTGACACACTTTTCAAAAGCCGCATTGAGAATAATAAATCCGTCGGTATCGGGTATCTGAACTGTTTCGAGATTTTTGCACTGTGTAAAATTATATTTTCCGATGGCTGTTATACGGTCTGTGATAACAACGTGTTTAATTTTCTGCTTCACAGAGAACCAAGGCGCAGTCTTTGAGCCACCGCCGTAATAATTGACGATATCGTCAACAGCTCCCGAGCCATAGATCGTGAGTGTTCCCGTCGACTCGTCAAAATCCCAAACAGCACGCACTCCGCAGAATGGCAAGTCGGTTGGTATATAAAACCAATATTCATAAAGCTCATCGGGATTCTCACTGTTTTGAAGATTGTATCCGTTAGTTTTGCAATATTCCTTAAGGGCATCGGTAATATTGGGAGTGAGAAGTGTTTTTATGCCAAAGGAAAGTCCAACAGTTATTTCGGTTGTATTCTTTGAAAGCAAAATCTCGGTAATTGCAGTTCCGTCAAAGATATTGTTCACCTTTTTGACCTTTGAAAGATCCGCTCTGCCTTCGATAAGCTCCTTATCATCGCGCCAAACTGCCGTAAGAGAGCTACAGCCCTTGAAGGCATCTCGGTCGATCTGGCTTATCTTGCTTCCAAGCTTAACATCCTTCAGCGCAGTATGATTTTCAAAAGCCCCCTGGGAAATTTTGTCTATGTAAGGACCTATCTCAATATGCTCAATCTCATCAATATATGCTCTCCAACCATCAGCAATGCCGCGGGTAAAACTTCCGGTCTCGTTCCATTTAGTAGATGTTCCGGAGATGAATTTGAGGGTTTTCGTTTCACTATAATATGCCCAATAGGTGTTATAATACTGTCCTTCAGTATGACCATAAGCTGTTGCACCGGTCGGATCAAATGGAGCATCCTCGGGCTTCGGAGTTGGCAGAGCCAAGGTGCCCGCACTTATCTCATCCGTATCGAGATCAATGAAAGTAAAGCCATTTTCCTTGGCAAAAGCCTCTGCCTTTGAGCCTGCCTTTGCCTTTATTCTCGGAAATACCGAGCACCCGAGAAAAACATCCATAGATTCAAAAACGGTATCGCTTCCGAGTATCGTCAGCGTATAAAGTGAAGTAACATTTGCAAATGCGCTGTTTTTGACGGTTTTAACGCCTTCGGGAAGCTCAAGCTTTGAAATACCCGAGCTTTTGAAAAGCTCCTTTGGAATATCTCCCGTATAAGCGGAATTAAAAATCACCGTTGAATAGTTTTTCGTAGCCAGAAAAACATCATTTTCATAAGAGGTTACAGGTGATAGATCAAGCACACCTTCGGTGGGCTCATTCCCTCTTATATAGATGGTTTTCAGTGATCCTGCCTGGGCAAATGCGTTTTTGCCAAGCTTTACAAGAGATGTTGGGATCTCAACAGTCTTCACCGTGCTTTTTGAAAAAGTACCGTTTATGGCGGTAATTCCGTCACCGATAATGACGGTTTTTGCTGCGGCGAAGGTAGGCAGAGCCTTATTCCAAGCACCCTTATCCCCCGTAACCGGGTCCACATTAAAAAGCTCGGTGGATGCGGCATTAGCAGATGACGGATCTATCTCAAATGTGAGAGTGTTTTCGTCATCGAGCATCCATTTAATATTGGTCGGATTACCTTTTCCGTCTACCATATAGCCCTCTGATTCGGCGCAAGCAAAAACACAAAGCACCATCATAAAAACTACGGTGAGCAGAAAAACAAATAATTTCTTCATCATATATTTCTCTCCTTAAAATTTACATTCCGTCAAGAAATCTTTGGAGCACGAGCTGTCTGAAATCCGGTGAAAGTGAAATGAAATATGCAGTAAAGCCTGTAACTCGCACCACAAGGTCGGGATAAAGTTCGGGATTTTCATTTGCTTTTTTAATTTTTTCAGCATCAAGAACGTTGATATTGATAAGCGTTCCGCCTGCCTCAAAATGACTCTTTATAAGTGCAATAACTGCTTCAACACCGCCCTCATCAGCACCGATCTTCGGGTCGAATTCTATTTGAAGCGGTGCAGTGTTGCCATATCCCGGCTGAACAGATGCAATTCCGTTCGACTGTGCGGTAACTGCTCCGTCACGGCGGAAATGGGGATTGGGATTTGCTCCGTGAGATATCGGCTCGCCGCTCCTTCTGCCGTTTGGAGTTGCTCCAACTGCGTTTCCGTATTCAATAGTTCTCGCCCATGAAAACCATCCCGGAATAAGCTGTCTGCCCTCGGGCATTTTTGTTTCTCTTATAGTCTTTGTGAATACCTCTGTGAGCCAAAGTGCCCATTTGTCTGCAAGGCTGTCGCCACTGCAATATTTGGGACAGGACGACATCATAAGATGTATTCTTTCATCGACAAAATCATTTTCGAGAGCCTCAAAAAGACCTTCCCATGTAAGAACCTTTTCGTTTTCTATCCTCTGCTCTATGGCTGCAAGAGAATCTGCAACAACCGCAAGTCCCGCACCGTCAACTCCAATCGTATAAAGCTCGGCACATTTCGATGCATCAAGACCTTTTTCGATAGAGCCTCGGAACATAAGATTCATTATAAGCTCGGGTGTAACATCGCCTATGTGGTCAAGGTGAAGATTAACACCCTCTGCGGTAACAGATGCAGCGATCTTAAGATGCTCGCAGAAAAGCTCGGTGAGCCTGTCAAGACTGAAATCATCCTCGTTTTTCAGCTCATCAAGTGCAACCTCAAGAACCTTTGCAATATTTATCTTAACGGTATCGTTCATCGGAAATTCCTTGCCGGGAACGCACATCCAGTTGCAACCGACTGCAATGCGCTCTCTGGCAGTTTCCTTTGAAACACCGTTTTTCATGTATCCTTCAAGAAGAGCCTTGTCGCCACAAAAGCGAGGCCAGCCGTTTTTGTTTTTTAAGAGATACTCAACTGCGGTACGCAAAAAATTCTGATCGCAATTTTCATGATATCGAACGGTAAGATTGCAGGAAATATTGATAAGGTCTGCTCCCTCAAGCACAAGATAAGAAAGATGATTTGTCATATCCTTATCCTCTGCATCAACACCCGATATCTGATAGTAATGGGGGTCTATGAGAAGCAAATTTGCAATGAGAAATTTTGCTTTTTCATCATCAAGCTTGCCGTTTTTTATGTCGTTTTCATAATAAGGAAGCAATATCCGATCTATCTGGAAGCCGGCTCCGTCGCGTGTATAAACTCTTGCAAAGCAGTTAAAGAACGCAACCCATTGACAAGCCTCGTGGAATGTTTTTGGTGCACCAAGACGAATGCTTTCGCAAACCTTTTTCATTTCGGTAAGACTTTTGAATATCTCGGGGCGATCCTCCACATCGAGAAGTTCCTTGATTTTCGCTATATGTCTATCAATATAGCGAATCATTGCAAGAACGCATTTTTCTTCCGCATCGTAAAAGACTTCTTTACCACGGTTTATTTCACGGTATTTTTTTATTTTGTCAAGAAATCCGCCAAAGCCAAGCTCAAGACCAATGCGATAATCGCAGGCAAAATGAGCATCTCCGTCAATTCCCGTTTGAATATTGTACTTTTTCTGAAGCGGCTTCAAATGGTCATAGGGGAAACGCTTTTCATCCCAGCGCTTACTCCACATGGCATTGGCTCCTCCATGAACAAAGTTACGCAGCTTTTCGTTTTTCTTCATCCAATCGGGCATATAGTGAATGTCTCCACGGTAGTTAACAAGCATATCACGCCATCTTCCGCAGAGCATCTCCATTGGATCAACATAAGCAGGGTGAGCATCAAGGACACGGCAAAAGTTCTCCGCCATTGCTTCCTCACCGTAAAAGCTTCCGTTTTCGCTGTTGTAATAAGGCATGACCTCATAACCATCGGGCAGCGGCACTGTTCCGAAATCGTCAAGATCGGTATAGCCGTTCTGCTCTCTTTTTTCCAATGTGTGTCTTATTTTGGTTTCACGAATAAGACGTGCGCGGTCTTTATATGTAAGCATTTTTTCTCCTTTAAGGTCTTTCTTCTTTTTTGCTCTCTGCAGAACGCTTTGAAGCCTCGATCATCTTTATAACATCAAGGTTGAAATCGGGCTTTAGTGTTTCAAATATTTCAGTTCCCCAAAGCACATGAGAAGCGATATGACAGGGCATATTTTTAAGAGAGTAAGGATGTTCGTATTCGGGAAGAGCAACATCTTCACCGGAAAGCGAGCAAGCCGCTGCAAACTGTCCTTCATCCGCACCGCCACCGCAGTAAATTGCACCTTCTGAGCAAAGCATTTGCGGTCCCGAAGGAACAAGAAGTCTCGGAATTGTCCAGCTTCCCTCGGCTGTCGCCATAGCCCCCTCATAGCGGAAAAGTGCTGCGGTATTATCTTCTGTATCGGCATAAGGTGTTCCGAGATTTTGTCCCTCTGCTACGATTCCAAGCGGCATTTTGCCAAAGAACCAACGTGAAAAATAGCAGCCATAGCAAAGGATATCAAGGAAAGCACCTCCACCGCAGTCGCCCTTATACCACCAGATGCGTCTGCGCTCATCGTCAGTCATCTCCTCGGCATGAGCCGAAACGCCACGGTGCTTTGCTCCCTTTCCGAGAGGTCCTGTATGACCGTTTATATAACGGAGACGAAGCGGCTCACCGCAAATTCTCTCGTCAAGTGCCTTTTTGAACTGTCCAATGTAGCCACGCCACGCAACAGGCCAGTTTACATAAAGCTCAACACCGTATTTTTTGGGCAGAGCACAAATCTCCTCTGCACCTCTTACATCTGCCGCCATTGGCTTTTCTATGGCGAGATTTACACCTCTTTTTGCACATTCAAGAGCCACTGCAGGCTTTGAAGCATTCTCACAAAGAATATAAGCATAGTCGGGCTTAAGCTCGTCAAGCATTTCGGTGTAGCTTTCATATGTATTTGAGCAGTAATTCTCCTTAACATTGGCAAAATTCCATGCTCTTGTGTATCTTTTTTCTGTATTTTCGGGTTCTTTCGGCTGAACATCCGCAATTCCCACAAGCTCTGTATTCTTTTCCTCGGAAATATACAGCGCAACCTCATTTACGTGCATATGCGCAAATCCGATTATTACGGCTCTTATCATAATGATTCTTCAAGCTCCTCCATTTTAACCTCTCTTGATTCCTTGGCGCTGCGGTAAAATAGGTCGATTATTGCAGTAACCCCCAGAGTTTCCTCGGGTTTTATCGGAATATCTCCCTTACCCATATAGTAATCCGCAAGGCGGTCAAAAAGTCTGAAATGACCGAAAAAGCCCTCATTCGGATAGGGATTTTTATGTCTATCTGCATCTCTTTTCTCGGTATTTGCACCGTCAAAAATCATGAGTTCAGGCAATTTCACCGAGCTTTTGTCTCCCACAAGGGTAATGCTCGTTTCATCAGGCAGATTCAGTGCCCATGCTGTTTTGAAATTTATTCTCTTTCCACCTTCAAGCAAAATACTTCCCGATGCAAAGTCCTCAACATCAAATTCTTCCTCGGAATAAATCTTTTCGGAAAAAGTGTTCCCCGAAAGTGCTCCGCTTGCCTTATCGCCTGCACTTCTGTAGCCACCGTGTGCAAGATATGCACTTTTCGTTCCCGAAACGCTGATTACCTTGGGATTATCCATAAGCCACATAAGCGCATCAAGCATATGAACGCCGATATCGATAAAAGCACCGCCACCGCTGAGCTTTTCTATATGAAATGCTCCCCACATTGGTATTCCGCGAGTCCTTATTCTTGAAATTTCACCGTAATATATCTCCCCAAGCTCGCCTTTGGTGATAAGCTCCTTTGCCTTTAGTCTGTCATCGGTAAATCTCATGCTCTGACAGGCGCAAAGCAATCTGCCCTTTCTCTTGGCAAGAGCATAAAGCTCCTTTGCTTCCTTATATGACATTGAAAGCGGCTTTTCGCAAAGCACGTCAGCATCGCTCTCAAGTGCCGCCTTTACATACTGACCGTGAAGCATATTGGGAACGCACACCGAAACAAGCTCGGGCTTCATTTTCTCAAGCATTGCTTCAAATGAAGTAAAATAAGCACCGATCCCGTGTCTTTCGGCTGTTTCCTTTGCCTTCTTTTCATCAATATCGCAAACCGAAACTATCTCGAAATTGTCGGGCAGATGACGGTAAGCGGGAATATGTGCGGAATTTGTTATCATTCCGCAACCGACTATCGCTACCTTTTTCATTCGTATTTCCTATCCTTATAGTCAAGTCTTTCCCAATCCTTGGGGGGCTCGGGAACATATGGAATCTTAAGGGGAGTACCACCCTGCATAGCCGATTCGTGAGCGATGATACCCGGTATCATATATCTTGCACTTTCCCAAACATTATTTGGAGGAAGCTTGCCCGAAATTACTGCACGGACAAAATCGTCAACAAGAAAAACGTGAGAGCCGTTATGCTCAACCGTATCCAGCTTTCTCCACTCAACAGGCAGACGCGAAATATCATGCACCGGTGAGAAGCCAACGTGCATTTTGTAATGAACCGGATCATGCGCCATATCTATCTCGTCTTTATGGTCGGTATAAACACGGGAATTGATCTCCTCGCTTACATACTGAACATAAGGATCCTGACCGAAAACATTTCCGACAGTATATGTATGGTGCATTCCGTTGCACATATAGCTCGAGTGTGTTCCTATGAACTGTGAGATATATGATGAAGGCTTATTTGTACCGCAACGGCGGAATTCGTTGATTCTTGCAACACCGCCTCTTGAAAGCTTAAAGAGTGCGCTTTCGTTTGAAAATGGGTTATCCCAATGGTTCATTCCCTTGCCATAGAAGCCGTCGCCAACCTTATCCTCATAACCTATGCAGCTGACCTCAACGGGGTAATCGCCCACAGAGGAAAGAAGCATGGAAAGCGAATGTGTTGAATAATACATGGGCGGAATTCCGGGCAGCTTTTTCCAATCCTTGCCGCCGCTTCCCTCAAAGGAAAAGAGAAATTCACTTACATCGTGATAATACTGTGCTTCTCCGTAAACAAATTCTCCCATTTCGCCTGTCTTGTATTTTTCACGGCACCAAATAGCGCATGGAAAATAGTAGCAGGTCTCACCTGCCATATATGTAAGACGTGTTTTTTCAACAAGCTCAATGATCTTGAATGCCTCGCTTGCGTCACAGCAAAGAGGCACGCAGGAATAAACATGCTTGCCCGCTTCAAGAGCCTTTATTACCATTGGTCCGTGCTGATGGCGCTGTGTAAATATTGCAACACAGTTTACATCATCAGCCTCCTCAAGCATCTGATCGTATGTTTCGTACATTCTCTTGATGCCGAAATTATTTTTTATATCCTCGCGTCTTTCCTCCATAAGCTCTGCACCAACCACCTCATCAATATCGGGATGAGAGAGGAAAAGAGGAAGAAATTTTCTTCCGAAATCACCAAATCCAACTATACCAACCTTAATTCCCATTTTAAATACCTCTAATGCTTTCTATATATTTTCCAAGATCAAAATTTTCATTTTTCTGTCTGTATTCAAAACCGATATGACCGCCATAGCCTGTCTTTTCAATGGCTTCAAATACCTGCCTGTAGTCCACCTCGCCAAGTGTTGGCTCGCACCGCCACGGAGAACCTGCAATGTGGAAATGTCCTATTTTATCAATATTTTCCGTCAGCGTGTAAATGAGATTCCCTTCCATTCGCTGTGTGTGATAAAGATCAAGAAGAACTCCTAAATTCTTGCTGTTGACCTTTCTCACAAGCTCAAAAACAGGTGCACTGTAAGGCATCGTGTATGTGCCCCTGTCATAAGTGTTAAGCGGCTCAAGAAGAAGATTTATACCTTCCTCTTCCGCGGCTTTTACACCCGTGAGAAGTGCCTTGTACGAATTTTCAAAGGCGGTTTTGTCATCAATCTCGTGGTCAACATCGCCTGCAAGGATGATGGCGTTTTTACAGCCGAGCGTTCTCATAACCGCCGCACTTTCGTGAACCGCCTGTGCAAGCTCGTCTCCTCTGCCGTGAGTAAGTATTCCTCGCATAAGTGCTCTTGATTGTTCCTCATTTGAAGAATCAAGGTTGCAAAGGCAGACCGAAAGACCATTTTCTTTTGTTTTTTCCGAGATGCTGCAAATATCCTTTTCACGCCATCCCCAAAACTCAATGGCATCGGCACCCACCTCTGCCGCCTTGGTTATTCTATCGGGAAACGGAATATCAGAAAACATCATGTCTATACAAACGCTGAATTTCACTTTTCAATTTGCTCCTTCCGGTCAAATTTTCATTTTATACCATGATTTTACCACTTTTTTTATCCTTAAGCCATTGACAATTTGATTTATTATTTGTATAATATAACACGAAAAAGTCTAAAAGGAGTTATTTTATCTTGATGGTACATTCCCCGGCAGAGCTATGCTCGATGGATTTTTATCTGACTCACTTTGCTATGGCTAAATCCACAAAAATAATAAGACACTTCGTTTGTCCCAGATATATGCACAATTGTGACCGTTTTCTGCTTATCGCAAAGGGAGAATTTCATATAAAAAAAGACGATAATGTTGTTATCATCGCAAGGCCCGGGGATCTTATTTATTTTCCCGACGGTTGCTCTTATATTGGTGACTGGCAGGACGGCGAGATCGAATACTACATAACCCAATTCCGTCTGTCAGATGCTGTAGGAGTGTTTTCGCTTGCGGATAATATATGCTTCGTCACCCATGATAAAAATAATACCGCACTTGATATATGCAAAAAGATAACCACCGCCTGGACAGGGGATGAGATAGCTTATAAAATAAAAGCGCATTCACTCTTTCTTGAGCTATTGCGCTATATTGCAATAAGAAGCTATAAGAGCGATATCAGACACACTCAATCCGATATCTCCGCTGCAATACTCTTTCTTGAAAGCAATTATATAAGCGATGTGGACGCCAGCGAGCTTGCAAAAATGTGCGGAATGTGCGAGAGCAAATTCAGAAGCCGTTTTCATAGCTATGCAGGTATGCCGCCCATAAGCTATAGAAATTTTTTAAGAGTAAAAAAAGCCGCCGAGCTTCTCTCGAACGGCGAATATAATGTTAGCGAAACCGCTTTTCTTACCGGTTTTTCCGATATTGCATATTTCAATCGTGTTTTTAAAAAATTTTTTGGCAAAAATCCAAGCGATTATAAAAAAGACTAAATACCTTATCTCGGCCAACACTATGGTGATGCTTGGTACAATACAAAAAAATAAAAAATAAGTTTTTTACATATGTGCTTTGACAATTTAAATTTTATGTCTTGATATTGGGTCAAAAAATCTGTATAATAAAAGCACCGAAGTTTGCCACTCAACTGGTAAAGCCTTGAAAACATTGAGTTTTCAAGGCTTTATTTTTTTCTTGCTACTCATATTTTTATGGAGCGTTCTGCAATTTGCTGCGCAGATTGTGTGAGCCCCTATTCTTTATCTTTTTTCATTCACTTACTTTTAACACAGAAAAACTTTTGAAAATATCCAAAGAAGATTTTTATCCAGATTTTGCCCCTTAAAATTAGGGATCGATTACATTGAAAAAATAATGATGCATAAAGGTGTTGAATGTGTTGAAAAAATTGTATTTTTCGATCTTAAAAACTTAAAAATAATCCAAGCATATAAAAACATAACGGCATCCTGTGGAGTGGTAATTTTTTATTCAAAACTATGCGACAAAAATGTCGCTTTTACTTTGATATACTATATGTACCAAAAAATCATAGTTGAGAATTTTAAACTGCGTATTTTTATCAAAAATGCATTATTTCATTTCAAAACAACAAAATCGCCGTGAACGAGGGAGCGACAGTTGAATATGGAATTATATAAAGTAATCTTTTGGTACGATTGGTATCACGTCTACTATCCGAGAGAATATCAAAGGATAATGGCTGATTATAAAATTTGAAAGGAGGATGATGTTATGGAATTGGCATATTACGATGTTACATTTCGTAGTGAGCCGTATGCCTCACATACCAAGTCAGGCGTATACTGCCATGGCGAATATGAAGCGATCGCCAAGATCAAGGAACAGTACCCCAATGCCGTTATTATCGAAGTGAAAAAGAGATAATGACAATCGTGGCTGTATAGAGAATGCATCCTATACAGCCACGCACCCTATGTATCATCTGATTAAAACAGATTAAGCCCTCCGCGAGAAATCGCGGAGGGCTTATTTCATAAATATTATCCGTTTAGATATGGATTCTCTTCGACATACTCGTATTTGAAGTGCATTTTCTTTGCATATTCTATCGCATACGATCCTTTATGGGCTTGGATGGTCAATTTCTTTTTTCGTTTTCTTCGGTAGAATGCCTCTTTATCTATGTATGTAACGCTTTTGGGAATATATATTCTCTCCAACGAATCACATTCCATAAACGTCCCATGTCCAATGGCTTCAATTCCGCGAGGGATTACGATGTCCGCGAGATTATTGCAGTATGCAAATAATGTGCGGTTCAACTCGGTAATACCTGTGGATAACGAAACCCGTTTTAAGTTTTTACATTTAAAAAAAGCAGCCGAGCCTATTTTATTTACATTTTGAGGAATATTGACCTCTGCCAAGCGAGAACAATGGGAAAAAGCCCCCCATTCGATTGTCGAAAGCTTTGCGGGGAAACGGACAGTTTCCAATCCGCAACCCTCAAAAGCATGTGTGCCTATTAATTTGAGACTTTCGGGTAATTCTATATCGATAAGATGACTACAATAGCAGAAAGCTCTTTCCTCTATATATTCCAAATTCTTTGAAAGCACAATTTTTTCAAGAGATATACACCCCCTAAAAGCATCGGTATCAATACCTATTACCGTATTGGGTATAATAATGCTTTTTATCGATTCATTTTCCGCAAAAGCGGATCTCCCGATTACGGTTACACCATCGGGAATAACAACTTCTTCATTTGTTCCACGGTATTTATTACAGACAGTATTGATTTGAAAATCTTTAGACTCAGTCATCATTTTCACCTCTATCGTTTGATATGGTTATTGAAAACAGCCGCGATTTCAACTTCCTAAAATTTTACAGAGGTCTTGATCTTACTGCTTTTCATCCAGAATTGTTTTGATAAGCGCAATTTGATGTTTGTTGATCAGATATCTAATTCTTGTTTCGAGGTATTCTTTATGATTTGACGGTTTGTTTGCCACATGGAATTCGATTAGTTGTTTGGCGATAACTTCTGTTGAAACAGATGCTCCGCATTCATAAAGAAGGTCAAGCAACTCGTCAAGCCATCCGTTTTCAATCACCTCGCGGCAGATCAATTTGTCAAATTCTTCTTTTTCAATATAACATCTGTTATTGTTCAAATAATTCTTAAGCGCAGATGTCATTTCAATTCTCCTTATTCGCTTTTGATTTCTCTCTATCCGCTTTGGTCATATGCCTTGCGGTCAAAAGCAATTTATCGCCGTCAATCAGCAAATTTCCCTTGAATAGTGCAGTGGGTTTTCCGTTTGCAATCGGTGGTAAGCAGTTTTTCACACCGGATTTATTGACAAAGCGATATTCGTAAGAGATAATACCCGACTCTGCCATATATTTTGCGATAGCATTTGCGGTTTCTTTCGTTCCGTTTTTATCGATGAGCAAGAGCCGATCACGCCACACAACAGGCTCGACCGCCATAATGCAAAGGTCAGCCTCGGTAATGATCACATCGGGATTGACCTCCCATATCGCCGCAAACAATGCGTACTTGGCTCTACCGTGACTGCGATCATAGTTAAAGCATACGGCGTAGTGACTTTCGTCGAACGCAGGCTTGATCTCATCGGGCGTATGTACTTCTGACATCTTTTCTCGGTAAACTATAAGCGAAGATTTTTTATTTTCCATAAGAAACTTGCTCCTTAACGCATATAATCCCAAATAAGAACATCAAGAAAGCGTTCGGTAAGTTGAGGATATTTAGTTTTCAGTTCTCGTACAGTTTCTTCCATAATCATTTTGATCTCTGGGTGATCTTTGGCAGATATTGTAAGATGAGGAAATACTTTTTTCATAAAATTAACCATATGTCTATCGGGCTTTACCTCGTTCTCATTTCCAGCAAGCATATAAAAATATTTGAGCATAATGCCACTGCTTTGGCCTTTGATCTTGAGAATGTCTGCATCGAGTTCAGTTTTATTCGAAAAATTGTTAAAATCGTCTAAAGTATTGATATTATGATTCTTAAATACTTTTGCAACAAGATAGCAAGCCTCTGCTTTCAAAATGCCATTGCGAGAAGAGGTTCTTTGTCTATTATTAAAGCCAAGATTTGCAGCTTCCTCGAAAGAATCAAAGGTGTCCATATCGTTGATAAAATCATCGATTGTGTATTCGTTTTCGATGGGATATGTTCTCGAAATATTTAACCCAAAATGATCAAAGAACGCCTTTTCAGCTTTTTCAACATGCTGATACTTTACGCCGATTGAAAATACAGCATCAATGATACAAACAGGTAAAGATTTGTAGAAGGTTTTGTTGGGATCTATGAGTTTTTTAACAATAAGTTTGTCATGCAGATCAAGTTCGGTTTCGCAAAAAGCGGCAAATTTCAAAATATTAGTGGTAGGCATAGTTTAATTATCCTTTATTATTTTTTACAACAGTATTATATCAAATCAAAAGCGACAAAAAAGGGACTCTACATCTTGAAAAGTTTAAAAACCAGATCAGCTTTTTTCACGGAATCAACATATGGGTTTGCATTGATACTCTCCACAATGATTTGTAAATCATCTTGTCCTATCTCTGTACCCTTTTTGGGGATATAATAACCACCACTGCTGTGCTGAATGTCGTATCCAAGCTTTTTCATCAGAGTTATATTTCTTCCAATCGCTTTTCTCTCGATCTTTGTGCCATAATCAAACTCAATAAGAGAAATGATCTGTTCCTGGGTAAGCGGTTTCCTGGCATTCTCTAAAATTCGAAGGATCAAGAGTGGATAGGATGAAGTTCCCCAACATTGTAAAGGCTCTAATTCTATGTTAACCTCTTTGAACTTGCTTTTTGAGTCTGTATAAACAAAAAATTGAAAATAGTAGTCTTTATTTTCATCATCCATAACTACCATATTGGTCTTCAATTCAAGATCGTCGTAATAATACCGGAAAGACAGCAAATCTTTATCAATATCGATTTCAAAATCGTCAAATTCATCGACAACTTCGTCATCATAATATGAGTCATCATCTTCTGAGTCTTCATAATTAGCGTTCTGAAGTGCTGATGTTTCAAGCTCATAATCATCCGGAGACGAAGAAGGTAAATTATCCTGATCACTAAAAAATTCATTTCGGGATATATAGTTATCAACAAAGTCTGCTATCGCTGTACGAAAGGATGTGTGGACACCCTCACGAATTGCGTCCGTATAGTGCCGAATTCTAATTTTTGATATTAAATTCCTAATATCTTTCTTTGCTTCGTCAAAGGATTTGTATTTCTTCTTTTGTTCGCCATCACCCGGAATGGTTTCATATGTAAGATTCCAAACTGTTTTCATATTAAATGACCTTTATATAAAACACTTATTTTTGTTATTATATCATATTTTTATATAAAAGTCAAATATATCATATACATCATTTTGTTTTTTGCAAGCCATATTTGTTTTTTTCGTATTTTTTCAAAAGTTATTGACATTTTAATATATTTTTATATTCAAGAAATTCCTTATCATTCGGGATGGTTTGCAGCACAAATGAGATACGCCCCTTCAAAGAATTAAGATATGCTTTTTTGTCCGTAATCTCAAGCTTTTTTAAATGTCCGTCAATACCGAATTTTCTGATATAGTACATTTCCTGTCGGATTTTCTTCTTATAATCCTTTGTCAGATTTATTCTTTCATTGACTACGATCCCTGTTACCGTTTGGCGTTTTGTGACCGGAACAACGGCAGTTTTTCTGTTTTTCAAAAACAGACCGAGTTTTTTAAGCTCATTTTTGACAAAAGCAATTATTTTCTTTTCATCAAAATCCCCCGAAAAGGTCATATCATCGCAATATCTTGTATATGAAATTTGTTTTTCTCTGCAATATTCGCCAACTCTCTCATCGAAATCATACATAAGAATATTAGTGATAACGGGAGACGTGGGAGCACCTTGGGGAAGCGATTCCTTATAATAGCAAAGCATAGTAAGCAGAATACGTATCGGCTCGGAAAATTTTTCTTTGAAAAATACAATGTCTTTCACCCTTGAATAGGTAATATTATCAAAAAAGCCTTCAATATCCAATTTAAGAATCTTTTTCTTGCCGATGTGATGGCTTGCATTTCTTTGCACACTGCATCCGGGAGAATATGCCATAGCATAACTTGAAACGGGATAATAAGACAGAATATTATCCGCAATGGCTCTCTGCACCATTTTTAAAATCGAATCGGGAACGGAGAGCTTGCGTTTATTTCCGTCACGCTTCGGGATAAACACAGTACGATAGTGACTTTCAAGATTATTGCTCAGACCATAAAGCGTTTTTGCAGGAAAACCCAGCTCATGCTCAATAGTTTTAAGCTCCTTATAAACTATCATATAGCTCTCCTTTCTTCCGATTTTTCAGAACAACACTAATTTGTATGATGAAAGTCGCAGACATAGAATAGCAAGGCGAAGCCTTGCAGAATTATGTCGAGGCTTTCAGCTGAGCGGAGCAAGCCGTTAAGCAAAAGCTTTTTCGAATGCGAACCGAGCACCGAGGAAAAGCTTTTGTAGGCTTGTGCAGCGAATACGCTAAATATAAGTGACAAGATGACGACTCGCCATCCCTTTCGAGAATCGAAATACACTGTTGTTCTTCATTCATTATAACACAATTTCATTTGATTTTCAAGCATTATGCAAAATTGTAAATTTTATTTTTCCGATTGTTCTGATCATTCTTCAAAATCTTCCGCTTTGAGAAGGTCTATATAAAGCTCAGTAGTCGCCTCATCCTGCCCGAATACGTCATCAATGTAAAGAAAATAGTTATTCTCCCTAAGCATATCGAACATATTTGTTCGCAAAACAGGATCATATCCGTTACAAGGCCCGTCATCATCTCCGCGAAAGTTGATTTCACCGTTTTCATAGGTGTAGGCAATCATATAATTGGTGTAGAAGCCATCCTTGATTTTCGGAACAGCATCCTTTCCCTTAAAGATGTTTTTAAGAGCTCTTTCCGCAGTTTTGAGCTTTTTTGAAGTCAGGAAATCATCATCATAATAATCGCTATCCTCGTCATATGTTAAGTTCTCAATATAATTATTAAAATAAATTATGTTTCCTTTTCCGTCAAACATACTGTTTTTCGTATAAGCAAGCTTTTTAAGTACCTTACGGAGGGCGGCACGAGCCTCCTCAAAGCTTTCAAATGCAAAAGCACTTGTCTTCAGATCACCTCTGCTACAACAAACCTCAGGAAGAGATGTTTTGATAGATAATACCCATGTGTTTCTCATAAATCTTTCTCCTTAAATTTTAGTTTACAATAACATTATATAAAATAAAATGTGACAAAAACGGAACATCATGTTCATTCTTCAGCCATTTTAAGCATTTCGGCAAAGCCGGTTTCACTTAGCATATTGACACCGTACTGAATTGCAAGTCCGATTTTTTTGCTGCCCGGTACCGCACCGTATATAAGATAATCGGTATCCTCTGTAACGTTATCGCTTGTTACGGCACCGAGTGATGTCAAAAGGTCAAGTATTACCTCTCTTGAGAAGCTATTGAAGGTTCCTGTTACGACAACGGTTGTATCCTCAAACGGATTGTTCTTTCCCCCAAGCTCACGGCTTTTTCCGATAAAAGTCAGCTCACTCATAAGCGCCTTCAGATTTCGGACATTTTTTTCGTCTTCAAACCATGAATAAATACTTCTCTCAAGTGCTTCGGATATTCCCGCAATATGAGAAAAACTGAAACCGTCTTTTACTGCAGCAAGAAAATCCTCCATTGAACCGTAATAATACCGATGCAATATTCTTGCAGTCTCAGTACCGAGAATATTGATGCCAAGTCCCACAAGGAACTGAAACATATTACAGCTTCTGCTTTTTTCAATTGCTTCGTGTATGGCATTATATCTGTCAACTCCAAATTCCGGAGTTGAAACGATCTCATCTCTATGTAGGTCCAGATGATATATATCCTTATATCCCTTGATCCATCCATATGCCATCATTCTTTCGATGGTGGAAGCGGAAAGTCCCTCAATATTCATGGCATTTTTATCGCAAAATCTTGCTATTCTCTGTGAATGACGGGCAATGCACTCCTCATTCGGGCAATAAAGCTCTTTTATTCCTCTCTGATTAAATTTGATTGTCAGCTCCTCTCCGCAGCAGGGACAGAATTTCGGCAGCTCATATGTACCGCTCATCATTTTGTTTTCAGCAATCTGCGGAATTACCATATTTGCTTTATAAACCGTGATAATATCTCCGATTCCGAATTTGTATTTTTCAAAATTTGTAATATTGTAAAGATTTGCTCTGTGAACACGGCTGCCGTCAATCATAACATCATCAAAAATGCCCACAATACTCACAATTCCCGTTCTGGTGGTGTTAAGCTCAACGCCACGGAAAACCGTTTCCTTGACCTCGTCCTTCCATTTAAGAGCAAGCATTCTTTTTTCATGATGAGCGGTCGCACCACGACTTTTTCCGTATTCAATATCGTTATATTCGCAAACTATTCCGTCAACAGGATAAGCAAATCCTTCAGGTGTCCACGCTTTTACCACTTCCTCAATATTATCGTCACCGCAAAAAAGCTTATGTTCAACAACATCAAAATTGTTGTTTTTGAGAAAATAAAGCTGCTCCATCTTTGTTTTGGGTGAATCCTCTTTTATAAGCTCAAAGGCAAAAAAGTCGATATGAGAAAGCTTTCCTCTGTCGGCATTTGTGCTTCTGACAGCACCTGAAGCAATGCTTCTGGGGTGGCTTGAAGCTGTTTCACCAAGCTTTGAAAGAGTATTCAGATCCCTGAAGGAGATTACGCCTTCACCGCGAACCTCGAAATTTTCCTTGCAAGGAACTGAAAACGGAATATTGCGGAGATGCTTTACAGTATGCGTTACATCTTCACCTATGATTCCACCGCTTCCACGGGTGACAGCCTGGATAAATTTTCCCTTTTCATACCGTAAAACAAGAGTCAAGCCGTCCATTTTCCATGAGAAAACAACCTCCTTATCCGCCACAAATTTGATGATATCCATAATTTCTTTGGTTTTATTACAAGAAAGCATCGGCTTTGAATGGCGAACGGTTTTCAACTGTACCTTCTCATCACCCGGAATTTTTCCGATGGGAGAATTTGAAAAATGAATTCCCGTTGTTCTTTCAAGCATTTTAAGCTCAAGAACAAGACCGTCGTATTCTCGGTCGTTCATAATAGGCGAATCTTTTTTGAAATAAGCCTCATCCGCCTCGTTAATTTTTGTTATAAGCTCTTTCATTCTCTGAAGATCGTTCATCTTTTCTCTCCTATAATAGTTTTTGAATATCTATAAAGCTACAACTCTTGTCTGAAAAATAATGATCCGCACCACTTATTGTGATCACTTCTGCGTACATTCTTTTGAGCAATGGAGTATAGCGGTAGGAAGGGTCCTTGTCACCGTAAACAAATTTCAGCTTGTTTCTGTCAATATTACTGAGAAGATTTACGGTTTCTCCAAGCTTATATGATATCGGCATATTTACCAGCAGCATTTTTTTGAATTCAATACATTTTGACATATGTGAAAGCAAAAAGCTTGCACCCTCGCATATTCCGATAAAACTGAACTCAGGCTTATAAAAGCCTCTTAGTTCAACATATTTTTTAAGAATCTTGACATCATACTTGCGAGAAACATCATCTCCTATGTTATTTGCACAAATCACACTGCAGTCAAGTCTGTTTCTGAGCTCTTTTGCCATTTTTGCATATTTGTTCCGGTATCCGAATATTGTCTCATTTCGAGGAAGCTTTATTAAAACCACATGACAGTTTCCGTTGATAACGCCATATTCAAGCCCGGGACATTTTTCGGAAGTTATTTCATAATCAAATTCACTATGCATATTTTTATATCTCCTTCGATAAAAGCCTTGCAACCTTGCCCCAAGGCGGCTCCTTCTCTTCGTTATTTATGATCCACAGCACGGGAATATTCATAGCCGCTTCTTTGTCTGGGTAAGGTGCATATCCATCTGTGAGAATGATGATACTTACCGGCAAATCATCCATCATATGTTCTCTGACATATTCAAAGATTATTTCAAAGGATGTCCCTCCACCGCCTTTTGGACGAATAATTTTGAATTCATCCTCGTCCTCAAAAGGAATAGGTTCTACCACAACCGCATCAAAAAATCCAAGCTTGCCGGTCAGTTTCCCGTTGAACTGTTGAATAGCACCGTAAATCTCACTGTAACAGTCGGTAATATCCTTATTACTCATAGAACCTGACGTGTCGATCATAAATAAAAGATTCTTTGCTTCATAGTCCTTTTCATTGAAATCGGGCAGAAAAAACGGCGAATCATCCATTCTTCTATCCGGGGGAGCAAAGGAATAATCGCAAATTTCCTCCTGAATAAAATCATTCAGTATGGTTCTCCAATCAAGAATCGGATTTTTCAGTTCATTGATTATTCGTTCAACACCGGCAGGAACCGTGCCTCTTGATTTGTCACCACCAAGCATCGAGACGATAATATCTGTAGCCTCTATCATTCGGTTCATCCAAGCATCTCGCTGCGATCCCATATCGTCATCCCCCTCCCAAAAGGAGTGATCGTCAAATCGCTGTCCTTCACGCTCGGATTTATCTTCCTTCAGCTCATCTTCCTTACCCTCTTTTTTCAGAGCTTCGATAATTGCTGCGTTTCTTTCTCTTATTGAGGATATAAGATCTTCCAAGCTTTCAAAAGCTCCGCTGCCTTTTCCTGCGTCTTTACCTTTACCTTTACCTTTACGCGCGGGGCTTTTCTTTGCTTTCTGCGTATGAAAAAGCCACTACGAAAACCGTGGTGGCTGATTTCAGGTTTACCACTAATTTTGCACGCGCTCCGATACAGTCCCTTTTTCTGTCAGATTTTCTTTTTATACCAGCTTGTACCGCCGAAACGGTGCATGGTAAAGCCGAACCGGGTGATCTGATCAAAGAACAGGGAGATCCAGGCACCATATACTCCCAGTCCTACGGGGTAACACAGGAGGT
>JAFXAN010000006.1 GCA_017517035.1 Clostridia bacterium | reverse complement strand
TTTTATTGTTGTTTATCTGTGTTTCTACATGGAATTTATGAGAATTCTATGTAGAAAACTTGTCATCAATCTCCTCACAAGTCATCCTGAACGAAGTGAAGGATCTGGAAACGCTAAAGGATGATAATCTCAAAGCAGTCACCCTGAGCGGAACGCAGTGGAGTCGAACCGCTTGCGGCAACGCCATCGGCGTTGGGGTATAATTTCACCGTCTCCGACTGTTCGCTAAATTACTGTTTATAAACTAAAAGCGGCTGTCGAATCGACAGCCGTTTTTAATTTTTGATCTCAATATGTTAAACAAAGCTTTTTATTGCGGTTTTTTCTGTTTCAAGAGCAGCAATATAAGAAGAAAGAAATTTCCCGAATCCGTCAATATCCGTTTTTTCTGCCATCAATGTGATAGTCGGAACAGAGGAAAATACCCGTCTTTCAAGATGCTCCTCAAGGCTCTCGTCCCCTCCGTTCAGGCGGTATGCAGCAAGAAGTGCCATACCGTAAGGACCTCCGCTGTCGGCCGTTTCCATCACAGAAACGGGAGCGGAAACCACTGCAGACAAAATCCTTTGCCCCACCTCGGGAACTCTGAAAAATCCACCGTGAGCATAGATCTTGTCGATCCTCACCTTTTCCTCGTCTATAAGAATATTAAGTCCTACTCTGAGGGAAGCAAGCGCACTGTAAAGATGCGTGCGCATGAAATTCCCCAATGTCAGCTCTGCATCGGGACGGCGCATAAACAGCGGTCTTCCTTCGCTCACACCCATGATGTGCTCGCCCGATTCGTAATTATAAGCCATGAGTCCACCGCAGTCTGCATCCCCCACGAGAGCCGCACCAAACAATGTTGAATAAAGCTCGTCATCGGTATATTCCTTGCCCATTGCACGGAGAAAATCACCGAAAAGCCTTGCCCATGCGTTAATATCCGAGGTGCAGTTATTGCAATGAACCATAGCAACGGGCGCACCGGAGGGTGTTGTCACCATGTCGATCTCCTCATGAGGATTCAGCTCGTGATCCACAACGACCAGCGCAAAATCCGAAGTTCCTGCCGAAACATTTCCGATTCCTACCCGAAGGGAATTTGTTGAAACCATTCCCGTTCCTCCGTCGCCTTCCGGCGGAGCAAACGGGATCCCCGACTCAAGCTGACCGCTCTCGTCAAGAAATTTTGCGCCCTTCTCGGTCAGATATCCAGCATCCTCTCCCGCACAGAGAACCATCGGCAAAAGCTCCTTGATCTTAAAATCATAGCCCATTTTCTTTGCAAGAGCATCAAATTTTTCACAGTCGGAAGCATAGTAATCATGCGTCACCGAATCTATCGGAAACATTCCCGATGCCTCGCAAATTCCGAGAACATTTTTCCCCGTGAGCTTGCTGTGAATATAACCCGAAAGAGTTGTGAGGCGGCAGAGATACGGCAAATGCTCCTCCCCGAGCATCATTGCTCTCGCAAGATGAGCGATGCTCCATCTTTGAGGAATGTTCTTGCCGAAAAGCGCCGACAGCTCGGCAGAGGCTTCGCCCGTTATGGTATTTCGCCATGTTCTAAACGGAACCAGCAAATTATCATCCTTGTCAAGAGCTATATATCCGTGCATCATTCCGGAAATGCCGATCGCCCCAAAGGTTCTCAGCTTTTCACCGAATTTTTTCTCAAAATTCCTGCGAAGATCGCTGTAGCAGGCACGAATGCCCTCAAAAACCTGCTCCATATCATATGTCCAGATCCCGTCAAGCAGCTTGTTTTCCCAAGCAAAGCTGCCTGAGGCTATGACCTTATAGTCACAGTCAATAATTACGCCTTTGATTCTCGTTGAGCCAAGCTCTATCCCAAGAACATTGTTTTTCTGCTCCATAGCACTCTCCTTTAGCTTGATAATGTGATTATAACATATAGTGACAAAAATTTCAATATAAAAATAGTGCCGAGAAGCAAAAATTCCTTGACTTTTTCCCTTCGATATATTATACTGATATAAGAAGCTTTGCGGAGGTGAATACTGATGAAAAAAATGCTCCTTATATCCATGGTCATTCTTCTTTTTCTCACCTCATGTAATGAGAAGGAGACAGGCGTTGCCCCCGATGTAAATACTGAATCCAAAGAGACTGCCGTAACAACACAGGCAGAGATAGAGGAAAAAGCGGAGGCTCCAAAGTGCAAGATCACTTTTTTGAAGGAAGAAACCGAGTTTTATGACGACCAAGAGATCCTATTGCTCCTATCGGGGCAGTTTATCTATCCCGAGGTCTCTATCCCGGAAAACTCCGAAGCGGAAAGGCTCATAAACGAATATTTTAGTGAAGAAAAAGCAAAATATCATGTAGAAGCCGAAAAAATGTATCTGGACTCCCTTGAGCTGCTTGAAAATATTGAAACCGACTATTGGAATACCTTTATCTATGATAAAAAATACAGCATAGAGTTTTTGGGAGACGAGCTTGTCAGCTTTCTTTGCCACACCGATATATATCTGGGCGGTGTTCATCCGACACCCGACGAGCATGGTGTGATTTTTGACATAAACAGCGGAAAGCGGCTTTCGCTCACCGATGTTTTCACTTCCGTCAGCGACCTGCGTGCCGCTGTCCTGCCGAGGATCGGGGAGATAATAAAAGAGGAAGGCGACGAGCCGTTCGGCGGATTTGAGGATGATTTTTCGCCCATCGTTGATGAAGGAACATTTGTTATAACTGACGACGGGGTGAAATTCATCTGCAATGTATATGTTCTTTTCCCTTATGTCAATGGGATCAAATATTATACGGTGAGCTTTGACGAGATTGAAAAAATTTATCTCTATTCGGATACGGAAAGCCATTCCTTTTCCCGCTTCTATCCCTTTGAAATTGACGGTGAAATTGATGACAGCATCCTTGGTTTTGCGGATACGAGAGAGTTTTCCTGCCCATATCCCGAAATTGACAGCTGCATAATAAACGGAGAGGACAGGCATTCTTACTATATAATTCCCGCAAATGAGGGAAGCGAGCTTATCATTGAGCATGTGCTTTATGATGAGAATGGGAATGAGAGCGGAAGCGAAGTCTTCAAGAGCTTTAAGAACACTCAAAAGGATTTTTGCCTGAAGATCATCTGCCCCATGGCAGAAAGCAAGGCTCTTTATAGAGTTACTATACTTTTCGGTGCGAAAAAGGCTTCATTTGATCTGATTTATACAGTATCCTCGGAAAAGCCCGTGAAGATGATAAAATAAGAAAAACCACTCGAAAGAGTGGTTTTTCTTAAGCAATTATAACTTAATAATTATTGTTTTCCCGGGTTGACAAAAAAGTCTCAAGATTTATAGGATGATTATATTTAACAGATGCCTTTTTGTCCTTTTCAATCATAATTCGTTCAAGATCAATATTATTGATGGCAGCAATAGCAACAATATAATGAATCATATCGACAAGTTCAGTTCCGAGCTGTTCTTGCAAATCAGTTTCATCGGTCGATTTGCGTCCGGCGCGTTTATTGAGCACCTCGGCTACCTCACCGATTTCTTCAACCAATTTCATAAACAAGCTCTGTTCATTTGCCCATTCATTGTAGCGGTCAAATAAATAAGCTTCCAGAGCGTCAATTGTGATCTTCATTTAGCGTTCTCCTTTACAGTATTAATTGATGAAATAAGCATTATCCTAATGTTTGCACAAGCAGAATCAAGAGTTTTAAATTTTTCTTCGGATATATAGTTTGTTTTATAAAGCAATTCGAGCCAGTATCCGGTCTCGCTTGCCTCTTTAAGCGCAATTTGAAGCTTTGCAACAAAGTCGGCCTTGCCATGAGCATATTGAGCTTCACGAATATTTGCACCGATTGATGTACCGCTTCTGCCTATTTGATTGGAAATAATTGATTCACGGTTTTCTTTGAGAGTTTTAACAAGGTTTATTATAGATACAGCAAAATCCATAGATTGCGTTCTCAATTTACTTTCTGACATATCAAATCCCCCATAGTTAATAGTGAAGTTTGGCTTCGCCAAGTGAAGCTATGCCTAAAGCATAGTGAAGCATTGTGCTTTGCACAATGTGAAGTTAAGTGTGCCACCACGATCCGCAGGTACTTCACGATGCGCAGCATCTCTTCACGCACCAGAGGTGCACTTAACGTGCCGCAAGGCACACTTAGTTGAAAACAAAAAACCACTCTATCGAGTGGTTTTTCGTTTTCTTGGTGACCCATCCGGGAATCAGAACCTGAGCGAGCGTGTTTATTCACTTTCACCTTTTATCCTCATGCGCTCGCTTTTTCAAATCCTGCGGATTTGAGCGGCTTCGATTGTGAAGTGTTATTCATAAAAAAACAGACAGGATAAATCCTGTCTGTTTTTTTATGGTGACCCATCCGGGAATCGAACCCGAGTTTCCAGCGTGAGAGGCTAGCGTCTTAACCGCTTGACCAATGGGCCGTCAACAGATGGTATTATACCACAAGTTTTCAAAAATTGCAATACCTTTTTGAAAAATTTTTTCGATTTTTTCTAAAAAAGTGATTTTTTCTCTCAAAAACGGCGTTCCCGAGAGCTTTTCACCCTCAAAGAGCGCCGTTTTCTCCGTTTTTTTACATTCCGGAATGGTCCTCGATCGCTTCTCTGCTTCTGAAAAGCAACGAGATACACCAGATTCCCGCAAGGGCAACCACGGTATAAACGATTCTCGCCCAAAGCGATCCCTGTCCGCCGAAGATCCATGCAACTATGTCAAATTTGAAAAGTCCGATGCTTCCCCAGTTGAGTGCGCCCACGATAGTGAGCAAAAGACAAATTCTATCAAGCAGCATACCAAATACTTCCTTTCCGATTTTTTAGTGTCGATTTAAGATATTCATCTTCGTATTTAGTTTGCCTTCAAAAATATGCTTTTATTCAATTTTTTAAAAAGTTTTTTGAGAAAAATCGGGAGTATAGGAGCTGTTTGACGAGCCTCTTTCCTGAGAAAAGCCGTCAAAGCCAAGCTTTTCCGAAACAGAAAGTACATATTCATATTCAAAGCTTGTGATCCTTCGCCTTAGCTCCTTCATGCTTTCGGGGGCAAAATCGGGAGTATATTGACTCATTATACTGATGATTATCTTTTCGGGCGGTACTGTTTTGGCGATCCTTTCAAGCACCTTTTCCGAATCGTGTCTGCCGCCGGGCAGCACAAGATGGCGAAGAAGTATGCCCTTTTTCATCATTCCGTCATCGCCTATCATCGCCTCGCCCACCTGACCATACATTTCATGGAGCGCCTCCGATGCCACATCCACATAATCGGGAGCAAAGGAATATTTTTCCGATATCTCGGGCGAAAAATATTTAAAATCCGGCATATAGATATCCACAAGCCCACGGAGAGCACGAAGCGACTCAACCTTTTCATATCCTCCGCAATTATAGATCACGGGAATACCAAGCTCACTTTTTATCTTTGTCAAAACTCTTGCTATAGCATCCGAATAATGCGTTGGGGTGACTAAATTTATATTATGCGCACCCTCATCCCTCAAATTCAGAATGATTTTGGCAAGCTTTTCTTCGCTGACAGGCTCTGAAGCATTCCTTTGATTGCGGAAATTCCTACTGATAGCACCGTTCTGACAAAAAACGCATCCAAGGTTGCAGCCGCAGAAGAACACCGTTCCCGAGCCACGCTTCCCGCTTATTATCGGCTCTTCAAAAAAGTGCAGTGCCGCTCTTGCAAGAATTATATCCCGCGGCGCATTGCAATATCCCATTTTACTTACTCTGTCTGCGCCGCATTCTCTGGGGCAGAGAAAACATCCTTCATTCATAAAAAGCCTTTCACCTAAGAGAATATTTTTCCCCAACATTTATTCTGTCATATGTCAGCATTCTGTGCGCAAGAACGAAATATAGCTCATCCTCCGAGGGCGTAATTCCGAGACGGCTGTTATAATATGGAATAGCTCCGGCATAATCCGAAAGGAAGGAGCAAAGTTTTGTTTTCGGCGCACCGATAAGCTCAAAAATAGCGTTCATAAGATTATATGAGGTTATATTATTGTCCTTTCCCTCATGAAGCTGTCGGCTCTCGCCCGAAAAACCGTAATTTGAATAAACGAGGAACGGAGTTGACTGCATAAATTCATATTCCTCTTTTGTTCTGTTATAAATATCTGCGATAGTTCCGCTTTCAAGATATGCGGCATAATTTGCACCGAGGGATGGCAAATGATCACCGAAATATACAAGCACGGTGGGTCTTTCTCTGTTTTCGATATATTCAACGAGCTTGCCGAGAGCTATATCCGCATTTCTCACTCCGTTTGCAAAATTTGCAAGGATATTAAGGCTCTCATCGCTAAGGCCGGCACAGCTTACCTCCATATCGAGGTCCTCATATTTGTCAAGATACGCCTGATGATTTTCCATGCTTATTCCGAAAATAAATCTCGGTGCGTCGCTTCTCTCATTTTCGAGAAAATATTCCAGATATTCCACAAAGCTGTCGTCCGAAACATATGATCTTACCGATTTATATTCAGGCGTCACCGCCTCTATCGCCTCAAGCTCCTCGGCAAAATAGAGATTGTCGATGCCGATAAGAGGATAGGCTCTTGTTCTGTCATAAAAACGGCTGAAATAGGGATGAACTGCATATGTTTCATATCCGATATCCCGAAGCGTTGTTATATAGGATTCGGTATTTTCCTCAATATATCTCCATGGAACGCTTCCCGCAGGCAAAGAATCGGTGGTGAGTCCGGTGATGATCTCAAATTCCGGTCTAACAGTACCTCCTCCAAATCCGGTCTGGAAAAGCCTTCCGCTGATGACCCCTTCCCTTTCAGTGATGGCGTCAAAATTTTCAAAGGGATTCTCCGAATATTCAGAGCCTTTTATAAGCCTTGGATCCCAATAGCTTTCCGATAGAATGAGGATGATATCGGGAGAAGCAAAATCCTCCGAGGCTTCTTTTTCCTCAAATCCGGTCAGAATATTCTCAATTTCTTCCCTTCCGTAGCCCTGCGGCTCGCTGACATTTGCTGAAAGAAGATTTATGGTAAATGCTCCCGTAAATCCGTTTGCTTCATAATTTGAGGTCTGAAGAGCGGTATCCTCAAAATATATTCCGAAGGAATTTATAACCTTTTCCGCTTTTTTTGGCGTTGAAACCGATGAAAAAACGCAAACAGCGATGATGATAAATGCTGCAAATCTTACCTGAAAGGTAAAAGGAAGCTCTGTGTTCGGCAAAACACTGACTATCACAAGGCAGATCCCGCCCACCATAACTATCACTGCCGCAAGGGTCAGAGAAAATGATGTGAATCTCGTAAGCTCCCCCAGATTCCCCGCCTGTCGGATATCCCAAGGGTAAAAATAATCTCCCGTGGAGCTGAATTTGAAGCGGTTGACAAGTCCGATGATCATCGACAATAGCACCGACGCAAGATTGGCGTACCAAATCTTTTTTAAGAGCAGCAACAAAAGAGAATAAACAAAAAAACAAACAAGCAGACCAAAAAGCGGAATAGTGCCTCTTGAAAGAAAGGAAAGCAGCCTAAGCTCACTGCCAAAATGCAGATATTCTATCATCAAAAAGCAATATACGGGACAGCAAAGAGCCAAAATGATCGAGAATACGGTGCAAAGCTTATTCATATAAGGCTTTTCACGCCATTTTCTCGGAATGAAAGGCTCTTTCCCGGCTGTTATAAAATATTTTTTATAGTTTTTCACTAATTATCACTCGCTTTCGGTACTATAATACCATACAAATATGAATTTTTCAAGAAAAATGTCGAAAGCTATTGAAAATTGCAACAAAGTGTGCTATAATGTTGTCAAATCGAATAAAACCATGTATGACGCTTGCAGGAAAAGCTATGCTGCCGAAGGAGTAACACTCTCAGGCTTTCGCTTTTTGCGAATGAGGACTGTAAGCTGACATAACTTTGGAGAAGCTCATTAAATTGAGTGCCGAAGGTGCAAAGGCGGAATCGCTTAATCTCTCAGGCAAAAGGACAAAGTGCAATTTTTTTATTACTTTATCTTTGTGTTTATTTGGAAGTTAGGCGGTCTGCGCATTTTTGCAGATCGCTTTTTTATTCGATTAAATATATTTTTATGGAGGATGGGAATTAAAAAATTCCCGAAAAAACATGGACGCTTTTATCGAAACGGTGACGGATGTTAATAAAGTCATCTACGACTTCGTGTGGGTCAAGATCGGTCTTTTCCTGCTCATTGCAACGGGTATCCTTATGACTGTTTGCACAAAGGTATTTCAGGTTTCTCATTTAGGTCTTTGGTGGAAAAATACCATCGGAAGTCTGTTTACAAAAAGAGTTATGAGCCATAGCAAGGAAAAAGGCTCGATCTCTCCCTTCCAGGCTCTCTGCACCGCTCTTGCGGCAACTATCGGAACGGGTAATATTGCAGGTGTTGCCACTGCTCTCTGCGTAGGCGGCGCAGGTGCTGTTTTTTGGATGTGGGTCGCTGCATTTTTCGGAATGATGACAAACTATTCGGAAAATGTCCTCGGTCTTTACTACCGTCGCAAAAATAAGAACGGCGAATGGTCGGGCGGAGCAATGTACTATATTTCCGAGGGACTTGGCAAAAAGAAGGGCTGCAAATGGATCGGAAAGGTTCTTGCTGTTCTTTTCTCTATCTTCACAATGCTTGCCGCATTCGGTATCGGAAGCATGGGTCAGGTAAACAAGATAGTTGCAAATGTTGCTTCGGCATTTGATGTAAAGGCGCTCTCCTCGATAAAGATTATGGGCAGTATTTCCCTTTACAATATAATTCTCGGTCTTGCAATTATGGCGCTCACAGCCCTCATCGTTCTCGGCGGTCTTAAGAGAATCGCTTCGGTTGCCGAAAAGGTAGTGCCTTTCATGGTAGTATTCTTCATTGCGGGAAGCCTCATTATTATAGGCGTGAACTATGCGAATATTCTTCCTGCTCTCAAGGCTATATTTGTCAACGCATTCAAGCCCGAAGCATTTGTGGGCGGCACACTTGGTGCTGCTATCAGCGTTGCAATAACACAGGGCTTCAAACGAGGCGTTTTCTCAAACGAGGCAGGTCTTGGTTCTTCTGTTATGGTACATTCCAATTCGAATATAAAAGAGCCTGTTAAGCAGGGTATGTGGGGCATCTTCGAGGTTTTTGCGGACACAATGGTCGTTTGCACAATGACTGCCCTCGTTGTTCTTACATCAGGCACATTCAATTATCATACAGGTGAGCTTGCAGAAGGGCTGACAGACGCAACTCTCGTTGCAGGCGCTTTCAACTCGGTATTCTCTTGGGGCAATATCGGCTCGAAATTCATTGCCATTGCAATGTTCCTCTTTGCATTTACCACCGTTCTCGGCTGGTCTCATTACGGTTCAAAGGCTTGGGAATACCTCTTCGGCTCTAAAACAACCGTTATTTTCAAGATAATCCATGTCTGCACCATTATTTTCGGTGCTGTTATGACATCCTCTCTTGCTTGGGATATCTCGGATACCTTCAACGGACTTATGATGATACCCAACCTTATCGGTGTTGTTGTTCTCTTCCCGCTGGTAATGAAGATCACGGGCAACTATATCGACCGAAAGGTTAAACATAAGGATGTTACTCCGATCCTCTCCCATGATCCCG
Source organism: Clostridia bacterium (assembly GCA_017517035.1). Classification (GTDB taxonomy): domain Bacteria; phylum Bacillota; class Clostridia; order Oscillospirales; family CAG-272; genus SIG710. The sequence goes on along the minus strand of JAFXAN010000006.1, from coordinate 277 downwards.
AGATTCAGGCAGAGGCTGAAAAAGACCTTGATAAAGAATAAAAAAACATATCGACCGAAGAGATCTCAAAAAATCGCTTCGGTCGTTTTTTTCTTTAAACAGTAATTTGTCGGTGAGGGAGTTTCGCCTCTGCGGAGGCGACCGACGCCGCCGTCGGCTCGCGCGACCTTTTAAAAAAGGTCGATCAAAACTTTGAAAAAGGGAATTTTTATTGTTGTTTATCTGTGTTTCTACGGAAATTTTACGGAAATTACATGTAGAAAAACTTAGCATCAAT
>JAFXAN010000017.1 GCA_017517035.1 Clostridia bacterium | reverse complement strand
TGCAAGCTGACCGATAGATGTCCACTCAACGATCTCAAGATTGGGGCAATCCTTGAATGCGCTTGCGCCCACCTTCTGAAGTCCTGCGCCGATAACAACCTTCTTGATCATATCAGCCTTATCGAGCCAGCCGTTCTCTGTTACCTGATTATAATAAGGCACCTCATTCCAGCCGGTTACACCCTCTTTCGCAAGAATTGTGAGTGTTCCGTCTGCTGTGAGTGTCCATGTGCACTTGGAATACTGTGCATCAATGCTGCCTGTAAGGATAACTCCATCGGGATTTGCGGGTGTTTCGGGAGCTACGGTTGTATCTTCGGGTGCAGCAGTTGTATCTTCTCCTGCAGTTGTGTCCTCGGGAACTACGGCAGGATCATATGTACCGTCATAGTTTACTATCTTAATAGAATCGGGAATGAAATCGCCTGCTGTACCGGACTTTGCAAGAAGATCCTTTGCCCAGGTCTCGCACTCAGAGCCTGCAACTACATAAATTGTAAGAACAGTGCTGTCCGAAGCAAACTTCTGGAGTGTGAAAGGAGATTTGCCTTCAACGGGCATAAGGAGAGTGATTTCCTTGTCTCTCATTGAATTCTCACCAACCTGAGATACTCCGCCTGTAAAGTTACGAGCATCAAACACACCTGCGGGTGTGCCTGCAGGTCCTACTGTTGTAAGTGCAGGATTGCCTGCAAAGGTGTTATAATCCTTAAGCTTTATCTGGTTATTGGGAAGCACGATATCAACACAATTGGGGAGATATGCAAAAGCGTATGTGCAAATCTCTGTTATGGGTGCTTCAACAACAACATGCTCAACCTGTCCCATAATGCTTGCCCAAGGGAAGTTTTCCTTGGCATCCCAGGCCGGAACGGGATTCATTGTGAGTGCTGTGGAAGTACCTGTGATCTTAAGTGTCTTTGTTTCTGCATCGAATGTCCACTGAAGGTCATTTGCAGCATCTGCCGCATTGACTTTTCCTCCCTCTGCAAATGCCATTACTGCAAACATTGCCGCAAAAGCAAGCACGAGAGAAAGTACGAGAAGAATTTTCTTTGTGTTTTTCATGTTTTTATCCTTTCATGAATTAAATTGTACTGAATCGGTTGAAGCATCAGCAAAAAGCAAAACCGCCGAAACCACAAACACTTTATTCATTATACTTATAGCTATGATATCACAATTTCTAATATTTGTCAAGGCTTTTCAGAATATTTTGTATAAATATAAGAATTTTTACATCGTTCACCGATATAAACAGTAATTTATCGGTCTGTAAAATAGTGGTGAAATCATCCTTTAGCGTTTCCAGATCCTTCACTTCGTTCAGGATGACTTGTGAGGAGATTGATGACAAGTTATCTACATAGAATTCTCATAAATTCCATGTAGAAACACAGATAAACAACAATAAAAATTCCCTTTTTCAAAGTTTTGATCGACCTTTTTTAAAAGGTCGCGGGAGCCGGCAACGGTGCCGGTCGCCACCGCAGTGGCGAAACTCCTTCACCGATAAATTACTGTTTATCAGACGATATTTCCGGCTTGAGGGCGCGGAGCATAAGGGAATTTACCGCTTCTTTTACATCGAGTGTTCCCATAATCACCTCGCTCAGCGCATGACAGAACGGAAGCTCAACGCAAAGCCGCTCGGAAAGCTCAAGGGCGGCGGGAAGTGCATTAAGTCCCTCAACTGCCATTCCCACCTCTTTTTTTGCTTCCTCGGCGCTATATCCCTTTCCGATAAGGACGCCCGCCCTATGATTTCGGCTATGTCTGCTCATGCAGGTGACCACAAGATCACCGATTCCCGCAAGGCTCTCAAAGGTTCTTCCCGAGCACCCCATTGCAACTCCAAGCCTGGTGATCTCCGCCATTCCTCTTGTGACGATGGCGGCTCTTGCGTTGTCGCCATAACCGAGTCCCGTGGAGATTCCGGCACAAATGGCAATAATATTCTTCATTGCACCGCAGATCTCGATGCCTTTTATATCAGAATTTGTATATACTCTGAAAAAGCTGCCGGAAAACTCTCTTTGAACCGCTTCTGCCGCCTCGGCGTTTTCCGAAGCTGCAACGATTGCGGTGGGCATTCCGAGAGCCACCTCTTCTGCGTGAGTCGGTCCCGAAAGCGCAACGATTCCACCGTTTTTCCTGCCTATTTCGTCCTCAATGACCTCGCAAAGTGTCATTCCTGTACCTTTTTCAAGTCCCTTGGCAACATCCACTATTATGGTTTTTTCATCGAGTGACAAAGCGATCTTTTTTGCGGTTTCTCTCACATAGAGAGACGGAACGGCAAATACAATGAAATCTGCCCCACGGCAAGCCTGTGTGATTTCCGATTCAAATATAATTCCATCGGGCAGCACCAAGCCTTCAAGATTCGGATGCTTTTTGCTTCTTGAAAGTTCGTCAAGCTCATTCGGAATGGCAGACCAGAGAACAACATCATGCCCGTTCTCCTTTTTTAGCATTGCGGCAAGTGCGGTACCCCATGTTCCCGCACCGAGTATGGTGATTTTCTTCATTTTTTCTCCTTTTGGGTTTGTTAAAAAGTAATTTATCGTTAGCCTTCCCTTGCAGGGAAGGGGGACCACGCAGTGGTGGATGAGTAGAGCATCACCGCCATAATTTTCACGGGAATCTGAAGGCGAAAAATAGTTAGTTAATGTCACTATTTAAGCCATTTTGCTGACATTTAATCATCAAAAACGGTATCTACTCATCCGTCTGCTTCGCAGCCACCTTCCCTGCAAGGGAAGGCGAGCGACCAAGCTCGCTTACGCTCGTCCTCATCACCGTTTATTCACCTTTTCAACAGACCGACAAATTACTGTTTATAAATAGGTATCAATTTCAGAAAAGGGGCTAACCGAAAAAGTCAGCCCCCAATTTTTATTTCACTTCGTTATAAATCTTTTTCACAAGTGCGTTCAGCTCATCCATTCTCTCGTCGATATCACGAACAAGCTTAAACTGGTTTCTTGCTCTGTCGATATTGTGCTCGGCATATGCGGTCTTGAAATACACATCACCGTCAAGATAGTCGGTAAGGAATCTGATTCCAACCTCAAATGTCATAAGCAGGTGGCTATAAGGCAGAAGAGCAAGCTCACGCTCGGTAATATCTCCTGCAAAGGATTCAAGAAGTCCTTTTGTGAACTGCTCAAATGGCTCAAGGCAGAAATTGACCTTTGAAAGATCTGTTTCATCCTCTGCCGCACTTGATGCGCCAACACGGAGAGCATCTCCATAGTCATATAGAAGCGAGCCGGGCATAACGGTATCCAGGTCAATGAGGCAAACACACTCATCTCCGTCCTTCTCAAAAAGGAAATTATTGAGCTTCGTATCATTATGTGTGACACGGAGCGGAATAGTACCGTCTGCGATGCCATCAACAACTGCGGAAATTCTGTCCTTATAGGAAAGTGCAAACTCAACATCCGCCTTGACAGAGTCAAGTCTTCCGCTCTTATTCTTCTCGATCGCCTTCAGAAGATTCTTCATGCGGTTCGGGGTATGATGGAACATGGGAATGACCTCGAAAAGCTCGTTTGCGTCAAAATCAGAGAGCATTTTCTGGAACTTGCCGTAAACCTTTGCGGCACGGTAAAGCTCTGTAGGATCATCGACCTTTTCATGTGAAACAGCGTCGATGAAGGTGATCACTCTGTAAAAGCTTCCGTCATCATCCTTTATATGGTTGTTTCCATCCTTCGCTTTCACAACTCTGTATGTACCCATCGAAGCATCCTCGCCTGCTGCGACCATCTTTTTTGTGAGATGCTCGGTTACAAGCTCAATGTTTCTCATAAGCTCAACGGGATAAGGAAAAACATGGGTATTGATCTTCTGGAGAATATATTTGGGGTCGGTATCAACAAGGAATGTGGAATTGATATGTCCACCGCCGTATGGCACGACCTTCACGCCCTTAGGATCGGCTTCAAGGTCGAATTTACTGAGCAGATCATATAACTTTTGTTCTGTCATGCTAACCTCTTCATAATAATTATAGTTTTTATCTAAATCATTATACTCCTTTTTGCAAAAAAAGTCAAGAGCAAAAGATTTTGCATAATACTTTTTTTATTTCATAGAAAATTTTTACGAAAAAAGTGTGAAAAATTGCACCATCGACCTTGAAAAAATGACTGAAATGATTTATAATGTAAAAAACACAAATTACGGAGGCATGACATGATATATAAGAATATTGAAATATGGGGAGCGGACAATGTGAGAGCGGCAAAAGGCGGCGCTTGTCCCCAGAAGATGCCTGATGAGGTTGCGGACAGCCTCAGCTCCTGGGCGCCTGCACATTCGAGAAGAAATATTGGCATGGAGCTTAGATTTGTGCCGATCTCGGGTGAGGCGAAGCTCACTCTTTCAACAAAGAATGAGGGCGATATAAACACGCTCTATCTGTTTTTCGGAACACAGCAGTCACCAACGGTTCTCACGGTCACATATGAGCCGCAGACCTTCACCATAGCTCTTCCCGAGAGGATCGAATATCTTGAAAAAATGGCAAAGGAAAAAGGTCTTGCCTTTTCTCCGAGGGTCGTAAGGCTTATGATGAGCGCATCTCCCGTTGTTATCCACAGCATCGAGGGTGATCTAAGACCTCCAAAGGCAGAGGAAACACCTGCTCTTCGCGGAATTTTTTACGGCTCTTCCATAACCCAGGGAAGCCACGGCATTATCCCTCCGATTTTCTGGAACAGACGCACCGCAAACAAGCTGGGCGTGGATTGCAAAAACTATGGCTTTGCCGGCTGCTGTCTTGTTGAAAAGGCTGCGGCAGACTATTTTGCATCCCTTGATGATTGGGACTTTATGGTGCTTGAGCTTGGCATAAATCTCGTTGGAAAAATAGAGATAGATGAATTCAGAGAAAGAGTTCGCTATACCCTTTCAACCATCCACGAAAAGCATCCCGATAAATATCTTTTCTGCATTGATATTTTCCATTATGGCTCTGATAACGGCGATTATCATGTGAAGGTGGATGCCTTCCGTCAGGTTGTCATCGAGGAGGCGGCAAGGCTCGCTTCGCCATATATCAAGATCTTTGGCGGTGAAACGATCCTTCCCGACGATCTTGGACTTTCCACCGATATGGTTCACCCCGGAATCGAGGGAATGATCGAAATGGCAGACAATCTATCCCGCCTTATGCGCCCTTATATCGAAAAATATAAGAAATTTTCTCAAAGTTAACAAAAGTTTAACTTGAGTTTAGAATTTGGGGGTATAATCTCTTCAGAATATTACAATGGGAGATTGTGAAAATGAGAGAAGACATACTTATAGCAAGTGACAGCACTACTGACCTTAGTCCCGAGCTTATAGAAAAATACGGTATTAAGATCATCCCCATGGGAGTGAATCTCGGCGACAAGCATTTTACAGACGGTGTTGATATTGATCCCGACGCAATTTATGCGCACTATGAAAAAACAGGTGAGCTTCCCAAAACAGCGGCTATCAATATTGCCGATTTCGAGGATTTTTTCAGAGAAAACACTAAAAATTATAAAAACATCATTTTCTTCACCATCAGCTCCGAAATGTCGTCAACCTTTGCCAATGCAAGACTTGCGGCAGAGAGCTTTGAGGGAGTTTATGCCGTTGACACAAGAAACCTTTCAACCGGTGGCGGTCTGCTCCTGATAAGAGCTGCTGAAATGGCGGAAAGCGGCATGGAAGCTGAGGATATCGTCAAAGCGTGCAACGAAATTGCGCCGAGAGTTGACGCATCCTTTATCATCGACGACCTTGAATTTCTTCATAAGGGCGGAAGATGCTCTGCGCTTGCGGCTTTCGGTGCAAATCTGCTTCAGCTCAAGCCCTGCATTGTTGTTGACAACGGAAAAATGTCAGTCGGCAAAAAATACAGAGGAAAATTTGCAGCGGTTCTCGATAAATATATCAGCGAGCGTGTCGGTGACGGTTCAAACATTGAAAAAGATCATGTTTTTGTCACTCATGCGGGCTGTGATGAGGAAATTGTTAATGAATGCGTAAGAGCTGCAAAGGAATGTATGCCCGATGCAAATGTGTATATCACAAGAGCGGGCTGCACCATTTCATCCCATTGCGGCAGAAACACGCTCGGTATCCTTTTTATCAAAAAGAATTGATCCTTTAATTAAAAAAATAATAGGTCGGCTCAAATTTTGTTTGAGCCGACCTATTTTCTATCATTTTATTATTTTGCAAGTGCGTTTGCAAGATCATAAAGCTCTCTTACATAAGCTCTCTTTCTCTCGCAGAATGCCTCCATTTCGGCAATTTGCTCTGCACTGTATGCATCCAGATCGCCATCCTTCAGCTTGTTCTTATACATCTTATCGAGAACAAAGGAATAATTGATATCCACCGGAACGATCTCTGAATCTATCTCACAAACAACAAGATTGCTCTTGCCCTCAAGGAGAAGATCTACAGCCTTTGCGCCCATTCTTGTTGCTGCAACACGGTCACGGAGTGTGGGATCGCCGCCTCTGACAACATGACCAAGGCAATTATAGCGTGCTTCGATGCCCGTTTTCTCCTCGATCCTCTTTGCAAGATTCTCGCCAAATCCGCTTCCGATTCCGCCAACGCCCTCGCTGACGATTATCTGGAAGTTCCTCTTGCCCTTTGCTCGAAGCTCTGCCATCTTTTTTATGCAAGCATCTTCGTCAAATTCGATCTCGGGAATTGCGATCGCAACCGCTCCCGAAGCCATACCTGTGAGAAGTGCTATCTCTCCGCAATGGCGTCCCATAACCTCTGTAACCAAGCATCTGGCATGAGATTCGCCTGTGTCTCTAAGTCTGTCAACCATGTCGAGAACAGTATTCATCGCAGTATCAAATCCAACGGTATAATCGGTTGCGGAAATGTCATTATCAATAGTTCCCGTAACACCGATGGTGGGAATACCGTGATTTGTAAGATCTGTTGCACCTCTGAAAGTACCGTCGCCGCCAATGGCAACGATGGCATCTATCTCGTGCTTTTTGCAGGTCTCAATTGCCTTTGCCATGCCCTCGGGAGTTTTAAATTCGTCGCAACGGTCTGTGAGAAGGAATGTGCCGCCGCGGGAAATGCAATTTGAAACATCTCGGGCTGTGAGATACTTAACATTATCGTGAATGAGTCCGTGATATCCACCGTAGATACCGACAACCTCAATGCCGTTTTCCAGCGCTGTTCTGACAACTGCTCTGACGCTCGCATTCATACCGGGAGCGTCACCGCCCGAGGTGAGGACTCCTATTTTTCTGAATTTCATTTTATATTCCTCCGAATATTTATAAGTTTTTATAAATTATAATACAATATCACCTAAAAATCAATACATTTTTAGTATTTTCAATTCATGATTATATTATTTCCACAAAATATTACATTTTTCACTTTACAAAGGAGCAAAAAACGAGCATAATTGCGAGAAAACCGAAATTTAGTGCAGAAAATACAAACATATATCTTTTTACAGATCCGCCATGGCTTGCATACTCCTTAAATGTTATAAGGCTTGCAAGAGAAGCTATTATCGTTCCGGTTCCGCCGATATTGACACCCACAAGCAGATCGCTATAGTTTTCGGTAAACTGCGAGAGCAGAATTGCCGATGGAACATTACTTATCACCTGGCATGAAAGGGCTGAAAAAACAAGAGTATTCTTTTTGAGAAGTAAAGAAAATACCTCTCTTACCGCCTCTATTCTTGACATATTCCCGGCAAAGATGAAAAATGCAACAAATGTGAAAAGCAGGATATAGTCAACATCCTTCAGTGCTTTTCTGTCAAGAAAGAAAAGCGCAAAAGGAATAAAGATAAGTCCCACATAATAGGGCACGATTTTGAAAACCAAAGCCACGGAAAATGCAAAAAGGACCAGATATATAGCGGTCTTAACCCTGGGAAGCGGTGCAAAATCACGGCTTTTAAGGGTGAGCTTTTCTCGCTTTATAGGCAAGCAGCAAAGGATTATAAGACTGACGGCAAGCGCAAATGGCGGAAACATTATTCTCATAAATTCACCGTTTGGGATACCGAATTTCTCATAAATATACAGGTTTTGCGGGTTGCCGAAGGGCGTCAGCATTCCGCCCAGATTTGCGGCAATATTCTGAAGAACAAATGTATATGCCATGTATTTTTCCTTACCCGTGCTTGAAAGAAGATAATATCCAAGGGGCAGGAAAGTGAGCAGAGCCATGTCGTTTGCAATGAGCATCGAGCCGATGAAGGTGATGCAAACGAGCATCAGTATCGCCATTCTTGCATTTCCTGCAAGAGAGACGATGGCTTCTGCTATTTTTGTGAAAAATTTAACATTCTTTAGCGCACAAATAACGGCAAGTGTTGCGAAAAGGCAAGTGAGAGTTTTAAAATCAAAATATGAAATATACTCCATGTCGGGCGGAACTATGATGCTCGTTACAAGCGCCAGAAGCACCGCAATGACAAAAACCGTGTTTTTTCGCACAAACAAGCCGATGTGTTCTATCGCATCATGGAGATGACCGTGATGCGTGTGCTTCGGATAATATGAACCTACCATATTTTTATTTGGGTTAATGTAAAAAACATAAAGCAATGATTTTGTTTGCTGAATTTCAGCGATAATCAGGAATTTAGCGAACAGTCAGATAGTGGTGAGATCATCCTTTAGCGTTCATAGATCCTTCACTTCGTTCAGGATGACGAGTATGGGGTTGATGTTTGTTCTTCTACATAAAACTCACAATAATTCTCCGTAGAAACACTGATAAACAACAATAAAAATCCTCTTTTTAAAGTT
>JAFXAN010000016.1 GCA_017517035.1 Clostridia bacterium | reverse complement strand
GCATTCCCTGATGGATTATTGCGTGTACGTCTTCTACCCTGTTTTCATCAAAAATTGCAATGGCTTTATCGAAGTGAGAATAGTGATCTCCCAGCCAAATTTGAACCGTCATTTCTTCCTCCTTATTCTGATCTTGAACTCTGATGGAATATCTATTTCATAAAGCTCGTAATCAGAATTGTTTTCTTTGACATTTAACGCCAAGTTTACAAAATCGTCAATGGGATTTTCGGGGCAAAGGTATTTGTCCGCGACCATGCCAAACAAAACCCTTTGGCTTTTTCCGAAATCATAAAACAGATGCCCAAGATAATTCAGCTTCGAGAGATTTTTTGATGTGATCCTGCTGTGCATAATATGCTGAGACAGCGTGTAATTGTTGCAACACACCTTCGCGATCTCGATCTCATCAAAATCTACATCCCTTGTAAGCTTTTCAAAGTGCTTTTGAGATATTGGCAAGGATATCCATATCCCATCGTTCTTGTCACCTTTTCTTGTGATCATAATTCTCAGTTGCTGTTTCATATTTTCCTCCAAAAATAAAATTAGCTAAACATCAAACTCCTGTCGTGTATTAGCCTCACAATAATTATGAAAGAAAAGTCGGCATCAAAAAAGGCAACTCCGATTTCTCGGAATTGCCCGTCCCTAATGTGGGATCTATTACGGCCTAAGGTGGCTATGTATCACATATAAATATTATCCTGCTCCTCAAGCCATAAATCGACCTCATATTCGGTGATCGGTGTAATGCTTTTGCATCTTTTCTTAAGTATTTTACGTGTTTCAGCATCGAAAAGATGCCATTTCGGTTCGCAATCAAAGCATAGAAAAAAGTCTCCGTCTTTGGTTTTCCAGACAGACTCTGTCATATAGACGCATTCATTACTATAGTGTCCGGATATGTCGCTGAAAAAACACAGCTCAGAATTTTCTGTATCGTAAACTTTGCCTTTTACTGTTTTTTTCATATTTTTCCTTTAGTCATAATGGGTGACCGGTTGCTTCGATGCAATGCATCAAAACAACCGGTTATAAGATAGAAAGTAAGCACCTTTATATTTCCTTATAGTGCTTAAAAAGAGAAAAACATCAGACCTTTGAGTGTAAGTTTCGTTTTTTGGAGAGTAAAAGGAGGAATCCCGAAAGATCTTCTCGGAGAAAAGGTCTGAAAAAACTCCAAGTTAAAAAATCCTTCCATCATTAGTATGACAGAAAAGAAGTATTAATAATTTCAAACGATAAATCAACATAAAAAATGGAGAAAATGTCAATAAAAAAGCAGAAATAATCATTTACACTTTGAGTATTTAATGTTATAATATAAGAAAATAATTTGGAGGTTTTGTATATGAAACTCAGAGCACCGGCTTTTCCACTTATTACGATTGATCCTTACTTTAGTGTCTGGTCTGCTGCGGATAAATTAACTGACAGAAACACCACTCACTGGACAGATAGAAAAAATGTTTTCGTTACCGATAAATCTGTAACCCCCGAAGAAAATACCCGCGAAATTTCTATAATGGGACATCTCACCGTTGATGGAAAAAAATACCGTTTTATGGGTGGTGAAGACAATTCCCCCATTTTATTACAAAAATCGGTGGATTTTGATGCATTCAGCACCAAATACATATTTAATGGCGCTGGTATTGAACTCACCGCAAACTTCATCAGCCCCATTATTCCAACGGATCTTTATCTTATGACTCGTCCCGTTTCTTATTTGGAGCTTTCGGTAAGAAGTACTGACCAAAAACATCACAAAACAAGTGTATCCATTGCAGTCTCTGAGCAAATTTGCCTTGATCATGCAGGACAAGATAAGGTAGTTATTTCTGAAAGCACTATAGGTTCAAAACCGACTATTCGTATGGGGTCGGAAAGTCAAAAGATTCTTTGGAGAGATGGAGACGATGTACGCATAGATTGGGGATATTTTTATCTTACAGGCTGCTGTGGAAATACTTCTTCATTTGTTAAAAACGATATGAATTTCGTATGTATAGAAGCCGATTTTGAAGAGAAAATGCTCATTACATTTGCTTATGATGATATACGAAGCATCAAGTATTTTGGTAAAGACCTGCCTTCTTATTGGAATAAAGATGGAGAAACAATTGAAGAAGCAATTGATAAAGCATTTAAAAACTACAAAGAAACAGTGTGTCTATGTCAGAAGTTTTCAGATAGGCTTTTTCACGATGCTGTAAAGGCCGGTGGAGAAAAATATGCAGAGCTTCTTCTTCTAAGTTTAAGACAAGCCATTGCATCTCACAAGCTTGCAATGGATGATGATAAGCTTCTCTTTATCTCAAAGGAATGTTTTTCAAACGGATGTGCCGCAACAGTTGATGTAAGCTACCCATCAATTCCGTTCTTCCTTATTTACAATCCGGAACTCGTGCGCGGAATGATGCGTCCTATTTATGATTTTGCAGAAAGTAAACATTGGAAATATGATTTTGCGCCACATGACATTGGCACTTTTCCAATTGCTTATAGGCAAAGATACGCGCTTCGCGATTGGTCAAACAGAGATGATGATTATCTCCCGGAAGAACAAATGCCGGTTGAAGAATGTGGAAATATGCTGATAATGGAAGCAATGACCGCCCTTGCATCAAAGAACTTTTCTTTTGCAACATCCCACAGAAAGCATCTTGACACATGGGTAAAATATCTTATTGATAATGGGAGGGATCCAGAAAACCAACTATGCACTGATGACTTTGCAGGTCATTTGGCTCATAACTGTAATCTCTCGCTCAAGGCTATAATGGGCATTGCTTCATATGGGATTATTCTTAACAATACAGGTGAAAACGGTGAAAAATTTCTGTCACTCGCACGAGATATGGCAAAAGATTGGCTTGATCGTGCCGCAAACGCTGACGGAACATATAGGCTTGCCTTTGATAAGGAAGGGAGTTTCAGCATGAAATACAATATTGTCTGGGACAAGCTCCTTGACCTCAAAATTATGCCAAAGGGTATTTTTGAGAGTGAAATTGCAGGATATAAAAGACAGATTCGTCCTTATGGTCTGCCCCTTGACAGTCGCTCTGAATACACAAAGAGCGATTGGCTTCTCTGGACAGCAACTCTGGCAAGCAACAAAGAAGATTTTGAAATTTTTGTCTCTACTCTTTGGAATGCCTATAATTTCACCCCCGATAGAGTTCCTCTTACAGATTGGTACTACACAAATACCTCAACACAATGCTGGTTTCAGCATAGAAGTGTTGTTGGCGGACATTTTATCAAACTTCTTGAATATCTTAATATCCTCAAATAATACTATACAATATCGCTCAAAAAATAAGAGGGCAATTCTGATTTTTCAGAATTGCCCTCCTAATCTTATTTAGAAAATTCACTATTATTTATTTTTCTTTTTGATAAAACAATAACGATAACCAACACTGCTGCAACTGCTATTACTACAACAATTACAATAGGCAACCACAAAACTCCATTATCTTTTTCATTTAATGCTTCGTTTGTACCATTGTTTATAATTAAAGAGTTATCGGTTTCGGAACCATCCGTTCCATTAGAAACAATTAAATTTCCGAAGCCTGTATTCTCATCAGCGCTGTTTTCTCCGGTTGTTACTACCGCAATATTCTTATCAGTTTCTTCGTTTATAGACATTCCTGTTGTTTCCGGAAGTGTACATATTATAGCCTCGGGAACAGTGCTTGCAATATCATAGAAACAATATATAATTCGCCTTGCAATATTCATCAAAATATAATATTTTTGCTCATTCAAAAACTTATTTTTTTTAAAAATTCTTCCATACTTTGTGTAGCGCCGAACTGCTACGCTTTTTTATTTTGGTTTCTGTCATAATGAAAATGCAAGAAACTCACTACTGCACAAATCAGCTCGAGATGCTAATAAAAGCCCTCGGCAGAGCGAACAAGCATCGTCGCAAGACGTATGCGTAGTGAGTACGTCTCCGTCTTTGAAGCGAGCGAGGCTGCCGCGATGATTTGCCTTCTCCTCTTCTCCGCAAATCGAGCGGCAGACTTGCCTCCGAATGCTGCTTGCAGCATTTGGATTTCTGCTGAAAAGGACGAGGCGTCGGGGACAAAAATCTCAAAAGAAAGGAGGGATAGAGATGAGTTTTGCGATTATGAGATTTTCTAAGATTAAGTCGCTTTCGACCTTCTGTGCTATTGAAAGGCACGCAAAGGAAAGAAACAGGTTAAAGCACCGTTCAAGGCCCGAAAATACTGCCACTATCATCAACAACAAACACTATGACAAAGATATGTCACTTGTTGAAAGATTCAAGCAGGCAACAAATGGGATAAGCTACAGGAAGGATGCTGTTCTTGGCTTGGAGTTTGTTTTTGCCTATTCGCCCGAAGCGGAAGGAACTTTTTCCGAACGTGAGTGGATCAAAAGCAATTTGAAATGGTTAAAAGACACATTTGGTGACAGCAAAAATATTATTCATTTCAGATTTGACCGGGACGAGTCTCACAATCACTGCCATTGCATTGTAATACCTATCCACGACGGAAAATTGTCCGCAAGGCACTTCATAAACGGCAAATATGCGTTAAGTCATTTACAGGATACTTACGCTGAAGAAATGAAAAAATTCGGTTTTAAACGAGGTACACGGTTCATTGACGCTCCTGAGATACCGACAGCCCGTCATAAAAGCTTAAATGAATACTACAAGGAAGCAAGTCAAATAAAAAACAAAATTTTTGAAGAAGAAAGGAAATAAGAAATGAAAAACATAACGCTTAATAATTATTATGACAAACTTACTCCAAAACAGAAAAAGAAATTCAGAGAGAAGAAGGGGATGCTCTGCTACTATGAGTGGTTTGAAACTCTCATAGACGATTGCACCCCCGAAGAAATCGGTTATATATTTTTGGGATTGTTACATTATGACAGATTTGGCGGCTCTGTGGAGCTACCAGATTTTATTGCTGAAAAACTGAATTCCGACCGAGCCTTGAGAATGACTTTCACGATTTTTATGGACAAGACTTGCGCCGCATCTAAAGAATGGATAAATAAGCACAAGCTTCGTTCAACAGACGATGATGAAACACAAGAAGAGGCAATAGAAGCGGTAAAGAATTTGGGGAAAAAATCCAAAATCAGCAATGAACAGCAAGATGAAGATATTCCGTTTTGATTTGCCCACAGTCTATGACCGCAAATCAGCAGTCACAGACTGCCGTCTGGCAGAGATTAACAGAGCAGAACAGAGCGTCACTGAGAAGAGCATTGCGTAGCGAACAGATCGGTGCCAAGCAGAACGAGCATTGCAGAGAGAGCTTAATTTATATTAAGGTTAAATATACCTTAATTGTTTAATAGAAACAACCGATGCTCTTTTGAACATCGGTTGCTTTTATTATTAACGTTCACATTAGTCATCATAGTAATGTTCGATAATCTCATCACATTTCTCTGCGATGTCTTTTGGAGTAAGTACCTCCCAAACACCGTTACGGGATACGAACATTTCGGGTGCTTCAAACATTTCCGCATATTTGAATAACTGTTCTTGGTCCAAATCAGTGAAATCTTCCTCACCGACTCCGACAACGAGAAACTTTCCCGAAATTATGTCGTAAACAGTTTCCTCTTCGTCCCTTAATGCACGATTCAACGGCAAGCCAAGCAGCTTTCCCTCGTCATTACAGACAATGCACGCATTACATTCCGCGAATGGATAAATCGCCTGAATATTTCCTCCAACCTCATCACGAAGCGACTCCAGACTCGCATCAATATTCTTCACAAACGGCGCCCTCTCAGGCAATACAACTAATACTTTCATACTCTTCCCTTTCTATTTTGGATTTGATATGAGTATGAAAGATTTTGCAGGTTTAAACTGTAAATCTTTGATCAAAGAAAATTATCAACTTTAACAATATAGCCAATCTCTAAGTACCCCATGCACATCAGTGTATCGGTTGTATGAAAAAAACAGTATACGTTACACTTCCTAAATTGTATTGCTATTTTTATTAAATTATATAGCAATCGTACCTTTTTCTTTACGTAAGATTATTTGTAAGTATTATTTGTATAATTAAGAAACTCATGTTTTCTATATGCAAGTGGTGAAACGCCCGTATATTTTTTAAAAAGCTTTGAGAAATTTGAGGTATCTCCGAAGCCGCAGTTGCTTGCACATTCGGTAACACTCATCTTCTCCATAAGGCATTTTTTCGCATGGGATATGCGAACCTCGATAATATAATCCTGCACGGATTTTCCCGTGGCTGCTTTAAAGCATCTTCCCAGATATCCTCGAGAAATATAAAGTTCCTCTGCAATACCGCCAACGCTTATATCAAGCATATAATTTTCATTTACGTATTTAATAACAGCCTCCGAATAGTCATCCACTTTTGAGATATTTCCTGTGCAAAGCTCACTGTGCCATTCAAAAAGAAGTGCGGCAAGCCTTGATTCTCTCTTGCATGGCATATTTGCAACATCGCAAACTCTTCTGAAAAAATCAGGCGAGGTCTCAAAGACCGTTGGTAAGACCTTGAAATCGTCGGCAAGCTCACCGTCAAAGCTTATATATCTGTAGAACCACGGGTCGTTTTTGTCTGCGGTATAGGTGGCTTCCTCGCCCTTATTTATTATAAAAGCCTTTCCGGGTGTTATCTCATAGACCATTCCGTTTTTGTAAAGAGCTCCTTTGCCCTTCTCAACATAATGTATCATGGTGAATTTTGCTTCCCTTGTGCTAACCGCTCTTCCCGCGGGGCAGTGGTCAAATCCATATACCCTTGGATTGAGATCTCTGTAAGCCGCGTTCACAATATTCAAACTTTTCATTTGTATTTCCTCGCTTTTTCATCCTTCAGGTTTCATTATACCATATTTAGGTTTAGAAATGCAATGCTTTTTTTCTGAAAATATGATAAAATTCAGTATCAGCTGAATTTTTTATAAAAAGAAAGGTTAAAAAGGATGAAAGTCAAAAAAATTTTAAATTTTGTATTGGTTATTTCGGCGGCTTTGCTTATGCTTTGCATAGGTGTTTCCGCAGAGGAATCGGCATCGGGCAGCTTTGGTGTAGAAAGCCAAAAGGTTGGCTGGGGTAACTATTTTTCCTGGTCTTATGATGCGCAAAGCAAGACCATGCGTATTTTTGACGGAGTTGACGGACTTGAAACCGCTACATATTGGGGCGCAAATACAGTCTGCAACAGTACAGGTCTTACTATGGAGGCTTGGAAAACAAAATATGCACCCGTAACAGCGCATATCGAGGTTGAGGCATTCGGAAAGCATAACAGCGCAATCCTTTATGCAAATTGGACTGCGGCAAAAAGCATTCATTTTGCAAAAATGGAAAACCTCAGGGTCGATTCTTCTTCCATCGGTCTTTTCAGCGGATGTACGAATCTTACAAAGGTATGGAGCGGCAATGGAAGCGGCACGGACGGTGTTATCAATCTAAGCACATGGCGAGTGAGAAATTCCGAAAGTCCCGCAAACAGCTTTAAAAATCTTCTTTCGGGATGTTCCTCCGCAAAAAAGGTAATTTTACCCACAGATTCTTCCGACACATCGGGAATTGCGTTTACTGTTATCGATCCCACTACGTTTGCGGGATGCACTTCGCTTGAGAGCATCGTTGTAGGCAAAACAGTTAAAACTGTTGAAAGCGGATCTTTTGAGGGATGTCCCAATGCGCTGATTGACGCTTCGGCAAATACTATTGTAGCGGAATATATGACAAAGAATCCCGGCATAGGCTCACCCGTTACGGGCACATATGCAGGAACATCGTCTAATGTCGCAATGGATTGGACTCTTCTTAATGGCAGACTGACAATTAAAGTTAAGAGTAATGCAACACAGATATATTTCAACAGCGACCCTTGGAAAAATTTCATATCCTCCTATGCTAAATATGTGAAAGAGGTTTATATCGTACTTGCTGACGGAATAAATCTGCCATATAAGATGATGAATAATGAATCACCCGAGTGGTGTCTTTGGAATGCATTCAACGATATGGATAACTGCAAAAAAGTCGTTCTTCCCGGGCATATTTGCGAATATGCGGGTAAGGTTTGGCAGGATGCAAAATCCCTTACAACTTACGGTCCCGAGGGTACTCCCGAAGGAACAATAGACCTGCGTGGCGTCAAAAAATGGTCATACGACATGACATCGGCATTCCTCAATATTCCCGCAACTACGGTTATTCTTCCAAACAAGGCAACACCCGCAAAGCTTACGGGAACAATGAAAACTCCCTTTAAAGGCTCAAAGATCACAAATGTAATAATACCTGAGAATGTAACCACCATTCCGGCGGATTTCTTTAGCGGATGTACAATTACGAATGTTACATTTGAGGGAAATGCTGATAATGTTGCGTCGATCCTTCAAAGTATGCCTTTTACGGATAGCGAAAATCTTACATTTACCGTTTATTCAAGTGCTGCGGAGGCGGCTGTTCGTGAGCTTTATCCTCTTGCAAATATCATTGTGGGCGGAACATTTACCGCAGGCGGTCTTACCTTTGAAGGCTGGCAGGTAAGAACCCGTAGTTACAACGGACTTCGCTCAATCATGTATTTTAATAACGGCACGGAAAACAAAGGCTTTGAGCTTCTTGAATACGGAGCATTTGTTTCGGCCTCTGCTAACAAACAAGGCGCATCGGTATCCGAGGACGGAAGCTTCAACGGAAAGGGAGCAAAGGTCACGATATATAAGAACGGTAAGATCTTGGCAAATACCCTTTCATACAGCAATGATGCAAGGACATATTTTGCACTTACCGTTGTAAATTACACATCAAATTGGACAACTGATATCTATGTCTGCGGATATGAGATCTGGAAGGATACCGTTACGGGAGAGATAAAGACAGTCTATACCGATTATGCAACAGATCCCGAGCACGATTCTTCATTTGCGGATACAAACATCTATGAGATCTCTCTCGGAATGTATCAAAACGGCATAATCGATGCCTTGAGCGATCCCGACAAGGTGATTTGGAACACACTTGTAAACGGCGGTGCCGTAAAGCTTACAGCAGATGTGGATTACACTCTTGATGACGGTGCAGATTACGGTGCAGATTACAGTGGTGAAATGCTTCTTGTTAATATTCCTCTTGCAGAAGTTGTTTTAAATGAAAATGCTCTTTCTTTTGTAAATACAGAAGCAAATTACAGTGTTTTCCGTGACGGAGATGGATATTTCATGATTATTGGCGGAGAGGGTGCTGTTCCGTCTCTCCCCGAAGGCTGTATGCCGCAGTTCGGTACTGGATGGTACACAGGAATGGAATATGAAAGCATTTCTGAAAACAGACCGCAGCCTGTTTTTAAGACAGATATATATTCCAATATAAAAGGTATTCTGGCAGACAACGGAATTACCGCTATCGGAGAGAGAGCCTTTGCCGATTCTGAAGCAAATCTTTTCATTCTTTCCTCAACTGTTTCGGAAATCGCGGAAAATGCTTTTGCGGGAAATGACGGTATTACTATCCGTCCTGCAGGACCCGATACACCGATACTTACAGAATCGCTTTCAGCATACGGCGCATGGAACGGACTAATTTCAAAGGATACAGAAGAAAGAATGATAAATGAATCATATAAGATGTCGCGTCTTGCAAGCGGCAGTTTTGGTCTCAAATACAATATTCCTTGCGTTCTCGAAAAGAATACAACACAGGTTGTCTCATTCAAGGCATATACAGAGAATACCTATACAACGGTCAAGGTAAGTGTTATAGACTCTGCCGGCGCAGTACTGCGTTCACATTCATATTCTCTTTCTTCTGCTGCAAGTGAAATTTTTATGCCTATGACCGCAACCGGAAATGAGGCAAGTATTCATTTTGATATCGGAAGCCAATTGGCAACAGTACATATAGGCGATATTGATGTCGAAGAATTTAACGGTACGTTTTATAATGCGCCCACGGGCTCATATATGATAAAGAGCGACGAATGGGATGACATAAAGATACCTTATGCATCAAATTTCGGTGAAATGACCGAATGCCGAGATATTATCGTTCGTGACGGTTATATTTATGCCATAGGAAACTGTAATCTCTATATTTACAAGGCTAACGGAACAAGTCCCATACTTGTTTCTAAGCAGACGAATATCGGCGATCTTCGTCAGATGGTAATGACAGATGACGGTGACGGTCTTATCATCACCGCGCGTGCATCGGGTGTTTTTATCTATGATGTAAGCGACCCGGAAAACCCAAAAATGGCTTCCCGCATTGATGCGGCGGAGCACGCAACGGGAATTGATACAAACGGAGACTATTGCTATATTGCAGACAGAGTTTTCGGAGCGGGAATAGTTAATATTTCAGATATTTACAATCCCGTTGTTACATCATATATCAGCATTGGAGAATGTCAGGACGTTGCTTTCTATAACGGATATCTCTATTGCGGATGCTGGGGCTGGTGCGCCATTGAGGTCGTTGATGTGCGTGATCCCGATAATCCGAAGCACGTATCAGAATGTACTCTCAGCGGAAGAGGAGACGGAATTGCCATTGCAGACGGCATCCTTTATGCTGCAACGGGACACTATTTCAGAGATCATTCGCTCGGAACGGCGGGATACGGTCTCGGAAACGGAATGGATATATTTGACCTTTCAAATCCCGCAAATCCGAAGAAAATTTCCGTAGCTCGTAGCGACGGAGCCTGCTATTACTACGCTCCCGACCTTTGGAGAGTTACACTCAGCGGAAATTATGCCTTTCTTTCCGATTGCTTCAGCGGTCTTTACGTTTATGACATAACAAATTCAACTCTGCCAAAGAGAATTGCACATATAGATGTTGAGGCAAAGAACGGTGAGAAAGGATATCAAAATCTTGATAAAGATATTGACAGTTGTTATCTTCCTTTTGATACTTCAGAAGTATATAATGCGCCTATCATTGATTGCGATATGGAGGACGGATATCTTTATATTGCGTGCTACAACGGTGGTCTTTATATCTATGAAACAGAGCTTGCCGCTCTTCCCGATAAAAACGAAAGCGGAATCGAAGTAACCGCACCCGAATATGACCTTTCCGCTTGGATAAGCAAAGAGGAGCTTACAGCACTCGGATTTAAGAATGTAAAGCTTTTTGAAAGCGGAACACAGATATGGGAGGTCATTGAGCATGGTGGCAAGATTTATGTTGCGGCAGGAACCGACGGAATATATGTTCTTGACATGGATATGAATATTCTTAACCAAATCACTTCGCAGGATATAACAATGGCGATAGATATCGGTGATGACGGAAGAGTTTATACCGCAGAATCGTCGGGCGGAATCTGCATTTATGAATTTGATCCCGATGACAGCACAAACCTCTGTCTTTACAGGCAGTACAAGGTAAGCGGCGCTTCATTCTGCGATCTCACGGTTTCTCCCGGTGCAAAGTTTATTCTTGCTCAAAAAGGGAGTGCCTCAAGCCTTATTGATATCCGTAATTTGAATGACATAATAAAAGTTTCCGGCTATAGAGAGCTTACCATGGTGTATCAGCATCAGATATCTGACAGAGCGGTTGATAACCGCTATCTTATAGTTGCCGCGGCAACGGGAAATCCTTCTGCGCTTATTGATTTTGGTGAGAACGGAAGCTATGATACTCCGATCGTAACCTATTGGGTAAGCGGAATTGAGCAAGGAAGCGGTATTACCTCGGATGGTGAGAGATTTATAACCAACGCAAACGGTCTTCTCGCATTTGATCCGTCTGTCAGCGGAGTTACAAGCTCAAAGGTTACATCAAATTCAAATCCGGCGGTTACAAGATACGGTATTAAAGACGGCGGTGTGCCCACAGTATGCGGAGATTATCTCTTTGTTTCTTTCCGCAAGGACGGTCAGTATTCCATTTATAAATTTGCCGCCGGCGACCACACAAAGGCACCTGCTCTTGTCGGAAAATACGATATGAAGAACAAAGCTCATCCCTCTGCAACGATAGTGGTTGACAAAAGGGCATATGTTGCTCTCGGCTATGCGGGTCTTGCCTCCTTTGATCTTGAAGGCTAATAGATGACGGCGGTTATCCGAGGATTCTGAAGAGCTGCTCAACCTGATAGTCGATCAATACACGGGGAGCATACCCGTCATCGACTATTGGATAATCACGCATCCGAAGCAAACAAAAATGCCTATGGAACAAATATTTCCTTCAGCAGAAAATGTCGCACTTGTAAAAACATTCGCCGCAGCAAACAGCAACAGAAGCTATATCAGCGGAAAATCGTTCAGTGATTTCTTAAAGGAAATCAGTCAAGCAAATATTATCGAAAAGAATTAATTTGTACAGCTTTTCGATAAAAAATATAAACTATAAGGCGGTGCAAACAGATTATCGGTTTGCACCGTCTTGCTTGTTGTGTGCATAAAAGGCAATAATCCTTCTCCGCCATGAAAAACACAATCTTTTTAAGGTTGTGTTTTCTTTTTTGTCTAAAATTCTGGCAGGAATAAATTCAACAATCCCAAACCGCAAGGAATTATCCTTGCTATAATCATCTGCTGCAAGTTTTAATAAATCATTAATATATAATTCAAAATTTGTATTTTAGCATATTTTAATTCACAAGAATCAGATCAACGGATCAATGGTAGTTTGTAGGTACTATAAAAAAACTCATCACTTTGCAAAATAATTTCAAATCATGAAAAAAATTATATGAGGTCTTGGTTATTACATCAATGAAAAATTTCTATGAAACTAAAAGGAATGAGTCCGGTACAATACCGAACTCATCCACATGCAAATTAATATTTAATTTTGTCTAAACTTTGGGGTTCACTTCATAATCGGCGAGCATTAATTTTTATTTTCTCCGCTTCTGCACGCATATTCTCAATGAATATTCCATACCCACGAGTTGGCTCATTCACAAACCGCACCAACTAATTTACCGTCTTGCATAATCTGACTGCCACTCATCACTGTTGTCAACATGGGACAACAGCATACTATATAATAATTGTGAAAGTGCCAGTTTCTTTATCAAATGATTTGTAGCATTTTTTCTCCGGCGTACCTTCAACATTAACAGTTATGTCATAATCCCCATAAAAACCTGAAAACTCTAAAGCACCGTTTTCGTCGGTTTCAGCAGTAATGCAGGTGTTCCATTCGCGTTTAATTAAATGTTCCAAAGTGTAGTAGGATTTCTTTTTG